>NZ_NOLI01000012.1:0-92880 GCF_002245975.1 Nostoc sp. 'Peltigera membranacea cyanobiont' 213
GGGAATAACTACACCCAATGCCTAATAGCAAATGACGAATGACAAATGACAAATGACTAAAAAACAGAAATTTCCTTACCTAGTTGGTTCTAAGTGGACGGCACAGCAAAAAGTAGACGGTTGGCGGCATTTCCAAGTTGTCAATCGGAAAAATCAGGCCAAGTGGGTTTACGCCGAAATGGTTGCTTCTTGCGATCCTAAAGTCCGTTTTTGGATAAATGCCAAATTATTACAAGATAACTCCCAGTGGCAAGCTGGCTGGCAAACATTACAAGAAATCCAGGAAATTAAAACTGAAGTGTCCTAATTAACTTCATAAATTAGGACTTACGCACACTCTCCGATTATTCTCTTACTCTTAGCGCACAGAGGTGAGCTACCCGCAGGTAGCCGCAAATTCTATTCGCCTTGGCTTAGACTTAGGCAATATTTGCCAATTTAATAATATTTTACAAAATCATACTAATTCACTCTCAAGCAGTAATTAAATGGTTTGGTCTACCGACTGAAAACAGGCAATTTATCTGCGATACCTTCTCTACGAGACGCTAAGCGAACGGTGAGCTACGCTAACGCAAATTCCAGTAGTATTTCCAGCATCAGGCTGCATATACCTCTCTTTACCCTTCTACCTGCGTCCCAATGCCCTGAAAACACCTTGCACGAACATCAGCTAATTCTATGAAAACCATTCAAAAAAGCCAATCTTAGTTTTTTGCTTTTTGTAACTCTTTTTATAAAAATAAGTAATAAAAACTTTTTATAGATGACTTTTAGAGCCAAATAGGACTTTTAAGGGAATTAAAACCCAAATACCCATAATTAAGTTCTAATCCATCGGATAAAACCGGTTTATAAATTAAGAGCCACTTTCTTTTCTATGTAATTTGCCCAATAATGACATTCATAGACCTCACGCATCGCCATCTCAGGAAAGGTGAAGGCAAATGTTTGAGCCACAAGTTTGACAAAAAGCTATTAAGAGGGAAACAAGAGTGAAACTAGCAGTCTACGGAAAAGGTGGTATCGGTAAATCCACAACTAGCTGTAATATATCCGTCGCCCTAGCTAAACGTGGCAAGAAAGTGCTGCAAATTGGCTGCGATCCAAAACATGACAGCACCTTCACCCTGACTGGGTTTTTGATTCCCACAATTATCGACACCCTCCAAGAAAAGGATTATCACTACGAAGATGTCTGGCCGGAAGATGTAATTTATAAAGGCTACGGCGGTGTGGATTGCGTAGAAGCTGGTGGACCACCTGCTGGTGCTGGATGTGGCGGCTACGTAGTCGGTGAAACCGTAAAATTACTTAAAGAACTTAACGCCTTTGATGAATACGATATAATTCTTTTCGATGTTCTGGGTGACGTAGTTTGCGGTGGTTTTGCAGCACCACTCAACTATGCAGATTACTGCCTGATTGTTACAGACAACGGCTTTGATGCTTTGTTTGCTGCTAATCGGATCGCCGCTTCAGTCCGCGAAAAAGCCCGAACTCACCCACTACGTCTAGCAGGGTTAATTGGCAATCGCACATCCAAGCGCGACTTGATTGAAAAATATATAGAAGCTGTGCCCATGCCAGTTTTGGAAGTTTTACCTTTGATTGAAGATATCCGTGTTTCCCGTGTGAAAGGCAAAACTTTGTTTGAGATGGCAGAGCAAGATCCTTCCCTAGACTACGTTTGCGACTACTATCTCAGCATCGCCGACCAAATTCTAGCGCGTCCCGAAGGTGTTGTACCTAACGACACACCAGATCGGGAGTTGTTCTCTTTGTTGTCCGATTTTTATCTAAATCCGGGTAAACCCCAGGTTCCTAATTCAGAAGAGGAACTAGACTTGATGATTGTATAAATCATCAAGTTCTCAGGATGGGGGACAATAATATGGCTTTCTTTCACAGCTTTACGGATTCAATAAAACAAAAGTGGTTGCAATTTTTCCAGAATAATCGAGACTGGATTACCCTGCACATGCAAGTGGAATCAGTCTACACCCCTGATGGCGGGAAGCGACCACCTTCTTACCTCATCCTGGGAGTTCTTAACGCCCTAGAGCCAAAGCTAGCGCAGTTAATGTTGCCCTTTGCCAAACTTAATCCTGATGCCGATACCCTAATTGAGGTGCTGGATTTGCATTTTGATCCAGATTTAGCTCTCGGTAATCGCTTTGTTGTCAACTCCGATGTAGAGAAATACGTAGAAGAAGCAGCAGCGATCGTTGATGAAAAGCCTGAAGATGAAACATTGACACATTCTGATAGCAATGGCTATACCAATGGCTTTGCGGCGGAGGTGGTAGTTCAAGAGTTCGCAATCCTGGATTCCGACGATCAAAGTTTGGAAATCAGCGAGTTGGAGGAAACCGAAAATGACTTTGGCGATATTTCCTTATCAAACGGACACACATTAAAAGATGAGTCTCTCGAAATCTCTAGTTTAGAAGCAGATGAGTTTGGGGAAATTGCCTTCGATACCTCAGCTGCAATGGAAGTAAAGCTGGATGACGAGGCGCTTGAAGATAGTCCACTAGATGAGAATGCGTTTAAAGACGTGTTATCAGATGTCTGGGGTGATGAAACAGCTTTGCAAAAGGCTGAAGAAAATAACGATTTATTAGGGGAAGAACTGCCAGCAGGCGTTTTTGATGAATCAGAAATTGCCCGTCTCTTCCCCAACGCTTAATTATTGCCGTTCTTCGCAATTTTAAGTTTTAGATTTGGGGTTTTGGATTAGGAATTAGGGAAATTGTCGTTAGACAGAGGATACTTTTGTTGTCCCAGTCTTCAATCCAAAATTATCAATCTAAAATCTGAACTTGGTTGAACTGCCATTAAATATCAAGGGGAGAAAAAACCAAAATGACTGTCGCTCAACAACCAGAAGCTTTAAGCTTTGAATGTGAAACTGGAAATTACCATACCTTTTGCCCAATTAGCTGCGTGGCGTGGTTATACCAAAAAATAGAAGATAGCTTCTTTTTGGTGATTGGGACAAAAACTTGTGGCTACTTCTTGCAAAACGCGATGGGGGTGATGATTTTTGCTGAACCCCGCTATGCAATGGCAGAGTTAGAAGAGGGCGATATTTCGGCACAGCTGAATGATTATGAAGAGTTAAAGCGGTTGTGCTTGCAAATTAAACGCGATCGCAATCCTAGTGTAATTGTCTGGATTGGCACTTGCACCACCGAAATTATCAAAACAGATTTAGAAGGTTTAGCACCAAAGCTGGAATCGGAAATCGGGATTCCCATCGTTGTTGCGCGGGCAAATGGTCTAGATTACGCCTTCACTCAAGGTGAAGACACCGTATTAGCAGCTATGGCTAACCGTTGTCCTGATAAGTCTCCGGTGGCGGAAACAGAGAAAATTGAACGCAATGCGATCGCTAAATTGCTAAACTTTGGTAAAAAGAAAGAAGATGTCGCCCAAGATGAATCTGAGTACGTAGATCATCCACCCTTAGTTCTCTTTGGCTCCCTTCCCGATCCCGTAGTTACTCAGTTAACCTTGGAACTGAAGAGACAAGGCATCAAAGTTTCCGGCTGGCTACCCGCGAAGCGCTTCACTGAACTGCCAGTACTGGAAGAAGGGTATTATGTCGCTGGTGTCAACCCCTTCCTCAGCCGCACAGCTACCACTTTAATGCGTCGCCGCAAGTGTAAACTCATTGGCGCACCCTTCCCGATTGGCCCCGATGGTACTCGCGCTTGGATTGAGAAAATCTGCTCGGTGTTCGGTATTACACCCAAGGGTTTGGATGAACGGGAAGCACAAATTTGGGCAGGCTTGGAAGATTACGTGAAACTGATTCGCGGTAAATCTGTATTCTTCATGGGTGATAACTTGCTGGAAGTTTCCCAAGCAAGATTCTTAATCCGTTGCGGGATGACTGTTCACGAAATCGGCATTCCCTACATGGATAAGCGCTATCAAGCTGCTGAGTTGGCACTGTTGGAGAAAACTTGCCAGGAAATGAATTCACCCCTGCCAAGGATTGTAGAGAAGCCGGATAATTACAATCAACTTCAGCGAATTTATGAGTTGAAACCAGATTTGGTAATTACTGGTATGGCTCACGCTAATCCGTTGGAAGCACGCGGTATTAATACTAAGTGGTCGGTGGAGTTCACTTTTGCTCAAATTCACGGCTTTACGAATGCGCGTGACATGTTAGAGTTGGTGACTCGTCCGCTACGTCGGAATAATAATTTGAAAGATTTAGGTTGGGATAAGTTGGTGAGAGAAGAAGCGAAGATTTAGATTTGGGTTTGGATTGAGCAACAGCATAATAGTATGTTATGGGCGAACTTTTCGGGTTCGTCCTTTTTTTGCGAACCGCAGAGGCGCAGAGAACGCAGAGGAAGAATGCCTAAAAATATTACAATCAGGTGGGTATGGCTGAATAGATAGGATAATTGAGGAGGTGATGTGATGCCTGAAATTTGTCGTTTTTTAGGGATTATCATTACTATGTACTATAACGACCATCCGCCCCCTCATTTCCATGTCCGCTACAATCAGCAAAAGGCAATTATTGATATAGAAACCTTATCAATTTTAGAAGGTCAACTCACTCCTAGAGTTCTTGGTTTAGTGATTGAATGGGCAGCTATGCACAAATCAGAACTTAGAGAAAACTGGCAACTGGCAAGACAAAATAATCCCTTAGAAAAAATTCAACCATTAGAGTGAATTATGCTTAAAGATATTATAGAAGTTATTCCTAACGATAACTATCAACTCTATTTGAAGTTTGAAGACGGAAAGGAAGGTATTGTTGATGTTAACCAGTTAATCGAATTTACAGGAATTTTTGCACCTTTAAAAGATTTAACCTATTTTCAAACTGTTAAGGTTAACCCTGAATGGGGAACAATTCACTGGGATAATGGCGCAGATTTAGACCCAGATGTTCTTTATTCTGTGGTTACTAACCAATCTATTCCCACATATAGAAATCTGGAAGAATATGAAAAAAGTTGGAGTTAAAATAGAAGTAATTCCAGAAGTCGGTGATTTATTAAAGCCTAGTAATTTTTTTTCAGTAACTAAATTAGATGATGTAGCCGATTGTTTAAAATATCCAGGAAAATCTAAAACTCTTGAGGATATGGATAATGCAATTAGGAAAGGTGTAAAGGAATCGTAGCGTTTTTAAACGCAAAGAGACGCAGAGTAAGCGCTTAATTTTATGCTCAATTCACAAAAGCTACCATTTCTAGAGTCTATTGGTTGGCAGCTAAAAAATGTATATCAAATGAGTGAGAAAGAAATTGTTCAATTGTATCAACGCAATTGGCATCATCAAACTACCTTCAAAAATTTAAAACAAGAAGAAAAGGATTTTATTCATTATTTAGCAAAAAAATATAACTCCTGGATATTACCGGATTTTGAAATGTTTCATCTCGATCATCATAATAATATACTTAAAATCCTTAATGCTTTCAATCCAGAAGTTTTCAAAAAAGCTTCTGCATACTTTGGCGGTGGTACACTCTTGGCGTTAGAATATGATGAATACAGGCTTAGTAAAGATATTAATTTCCTCTTCCCTTATGGAACTGAAAATTACAGGTATTTAAGAAATTTGATTTACGATGAAGGAATTGTAGCATTATTTCAAAGTACAACAGATATCGAATTAGGTGACAGTACAATAAATCAATATGGTATTCGTTTCCTTGTTGTAGTCAATGAAACAACTATTAAAGTAGAAATTGTAGCCAATGGGATTTTTACTTTAGACCCTCCTGTTTATCCAGAATGGACAAAAATACCTTGTCTGAGTATAAGCGATAGATTTACATCAAAACTAATGGCTAATGCTGACCGATGGAACGATTCAAGTACACAATCTAGAGATTTGATTGACTTAGCAATATTGCGTGTAAATAACGAAATCCCTGCACGTGCAATCGCTAAAGCTGAAGAAAACTACGAAGTAAAAAAGCCATTAATTAAAGCCATCACTAATTTTATTGAAAAAGAAAAATATAGAGATAAATGTTTTCATGAGTTAAACATACCTGAAGAAAAATTTTCCATAATCATGGATGGAATAAATTGCCTTCTTGTTGACTTTGAATCTATGAATTAAAGGAATTTAAAATGCAATCATCACTACTAAACAAGCAAGATTTTATTATTATTGATATGGGTAATGGAATTATTTTAAAGTCTAAGAAACTTTTTCCAGAAACTAAATTAGATGATGTAGCAGGTTGTTTAAAATATCAAGCTAAACCCAAAACTCTTGAGGATATGGATAATGCAATTTGCCAAGGTATAGAGGAATCGTGATTTAAAAGTAGAAAACTGGCTCAAACCTGATTAAAAAAGCTAACAAGTTTCTATTCCCTAACTCCAGAACTCACCATGACTCAAAAAACCTATCAACTCCCCCTAACCTTCGAGCAAATTCTTAATCTTGTCCTACAACTTCCCGCACAAGAACAAGAACAACTTATTCAAGAAATAAAGAAAACCTCTTCAAATAATAAAGATGAAGATTTACTTAGTGTTTTTGACAGAATCGGCAGAAATGCTCAAGCCAAAGGATTAACCGAAGAAACTCTAGAAGAATTGCTCGCCGATGAATCATAAACTAATTGTCATTGACACAAATGTTTTACTTAGTGCTGCTCTAAGTCCTAATGGAACAGCCCGTAAAGCCCTAGATAAAGTCTATAAACAATTCAAAATTGCTCAAAGCGATGAAACTTATCAAGAATTAAACACACGAATTTACAAACGTAAGTTCGATAAATATATCTCAGATGAAGACCGACAAGATTTTTTGGACATAGTTAAAAAATCCAGTCAATTTATAGAAATAAAATCTCAAATAAACACCTGTAGAGATCCAGATGACAACAAATTTTTAGAACTTGCTAAAGATGCCAATGCAGAATTTTTAATCACAGGAGATAAAGACCTTTTATCACTCAAGACCCTAGCCGAATATCAAAACCAGATTATTACTCCCAGAGACTTTCTTGACCTTGATTAATTCATCTTTAATCCTGTAATTAGTTCAGATGGAAGGCTGTAACTCTAAAGGTTTGGATGGAATGATGTACATTAATTCTGCGCCGTCTGGTTGAACTTCTGTAGATGGAGTTAATTTAAGCCAGTCATGAAAACCGATTCCTAGTTGGGACATTGCTTGCAATTCTGTTTGGTAAGATTCAAAACGAAGATTGGTTTCAATCATAGATTCCATTAATTCAAATACTTGGGGAAGACGTTTGTAAGCTTCTTGCTTCAAATCATCCTGACTCGGCCCGAACCAACCTGCTTGAACCTCAACGCGAGTTAAAATTGCTGCTGGCAGTGAATCTAACCATTTGTTAGGGTCTTGCGCCATTTTAAACAAATTCTCTCGTTGCAGATCAAACACAGAATTTTCATCTAAAGTTGGATCAATCCATTGATAAATTCGTGTTAGTCTTCGCAAATCAATCTGACCTTTGAACTGAGGTTGTAAATATGCTCCTGGGTTAGAAGTGAGCAAAAGATCAACATATTTTTGAATACGAGAACGGATAACTCTAGCCCCTTCTTGGAACCGACGAAGTGCAGTATCATGTTCCTCCAATTCTAAATAGCAACGTGCTTCAGCTAGGTAGGCTAAAGATAAAGTTAGCAAATACTCATCAGCAATTTGGCTTTTTTGTTCAATTTCTATATCTGTATATTCAGTATAAATATGCTCTGCTTCTAAGAAGCGATTAATAGCTTGCAAAGCGCTGCTTCTACGATTTTCAGGTTTAGTCATCGTGAAGGCATTAACTGCCAACTCAATTGCAGCACGAAAATTAGCATAGAAACTAAGGTCGATTTTGCGGTTGACTTTGTTCAATAGTTCTTCCGCTTGTTTTAGGCGTTTTTCTAGCTCATTGAGACGCTGTGCTATTACAGCAAAGCCCATTACTGAAACACCTAGATTAAGTACGCTAGCAGCAGTAGTTACTTGCAAAATTCCTTGAGTTAGTTGCAGATTCTGCCCAATTTCCCCTAACTGATTTTCAATCCCGCCTAAACGTCCATTGACATCGGCGAATCCTTTCCCAGAAATAGCCGCATTAGCGACTGTTCCAATAAGATTTACCCCTGAAACAGCTATATTACCTAGACTTGTTTGTTCAACTCCGCCTAAGCGTCCATTAACATCAGCTAATCCTTGTCTTGTAACAGCAGCATTTGCCCCAGAAGCAACGAGATTTGCACCGGAGAAAACAAGGTTGAGTAAATTGTTAGGGGAAGAACTTAGTGCTGGAATTGGAGAGTTATTGGGTTCCCTTAACCAGGTAACAATATGTTTACTTGTTGCGTCTATAATTACACCCCCAACCCTTACGAAAGTTCCATCTTGCAGTCCTTTGGCAATCCAACTAGCAAGTGTAAAAGTTACTGTCAATGGTATAGTCATAATCTTCTCTTGATTGCTAAAATATCTACACTTTACTCAGTATTCCCCCATTGATATGTTGTCTAACAATTCAGCTAATACTCATGCGAGTTCTATTCTGTCTAACAGCGATCGCTCTTTTTAACGAACCGCCCACGCTAACAAAGAAAAGCGATCGCTCCAATTCATCTCACTCAGATACAGTTACAATAGGGTGGGAAATATGCGAAAGATTTCGTACAAGTCATTATGCAAGTTGAACCACCATCTGAAGAAAACGAAACTACCTATCTTCTAAAATCAGAGAAGAACAAAAAACATCTACTCAAAGCTTTAGAAAATGTAGAAAAAGGGAATTTAGTTTTTGTTAATTTAGATGAATATGAAAATTTTGTCTTTGAATCACAAGCTTATAAAATTCAAGAAGATTGATTATTTTGACTTGCAAATATCATTATGAGCAATAAAGGTTATTGAGGCTGAGATATTATTTTAGTTCAGGCGATCGCTCTTTTTTAACCCAATGATGGTAAGCAAAATAAGAGAGCGATCGCTATTTTTAATAAATTCAATTAGCTAACAGCAAAATCTGTATATTTACGCACAGATGGCAACTGGAAACCTAAAACAATATCTTCTTTTGGGACACCTAATTCAACCAATTCATTAGCAATTCCTACCTCTGTACCATCTTGCTGAATCCAGATTTTCTCGTCAATAATATCTACATGGAGAACAGGCCCATATATGCGGTCTTGCTCGCGCCAACCTACATAAACTAATTGATAACGATCGTGTTCTGTATCAAAAATTGTCTGTGCTTGAATACGATTATCCCAAACAGTACTCGCGTGTTGTTGAAGCAAATTCTTAATATATTGTCTATATTTGTCTAGTTTTGCCATTGGGCGATCGCCTCCTGTTCAATATTATAAATTAGTAAACAGAGTTGATTAGTTTGAATGACAGATTGAATAAATGGAAGTATAAAAAACTCATTGTAAACAGTACTAGGAACTGCTAAATATAAAGTGCGATTAGCTTCTTTTTTTTTGTAAAGCAATTCGGTAAATAATAAATTGTCCTAATGCAGCATAAAGTTCTGTAATTTTTGAAGGACTCAAAAAACTTTTAATTTCAACAGCTATTTTTTGTCCTTGTTTTTCGGCTGCAATAACTTTTTCTGCTCCTAAATCAACATATAGCTCAAGGGTTCCCACCTGGAGAGCATAAGGAGCGTGAGTGATTAACCACCCTTCTTTCTCAAGTGCTGTTTTGACAACTGCATGAAAAGCATCTTTAGCAGGCACAGGTTTAATTCCAATTTATGGGGGTGCTTGATTTCAGAATTTCTATTTCAAGAATACATTGACAATCTAGCGAAACAAAAATTTGAAGTGTGCTTCTTTAAGAATGAGCAAAAGTCCTTCAGAAAATATCATTCACAGCGCCGAACGATCGTCTATTTTTCCTATCTTCAATTCCCAATTCCCTAATTGCATACTTCCATGTAATCAGAAGTATCTACACCAACCTAAACAACTCCCCTGACAGGTTAAACTAGGTCTGGTAACAGCTGCTCCACGTTCCTTATGAGGCTTTTATGGGAGCTAACCTCAAACAAATTGCCAAGTATTTAGACAACCTTGGTTGGGACTACCGTTTTGATGATGAAGAAGACCGAATTATAACAGGTGTGGAGGCTGATAACTTAGAAGATTTTCTAATAGTTGTCCAGTTGGATGAAGAGGGGAAATTTTTTAGGGTATTTGCCCCTCAAGTTCTGGCAGGAATTCAAGATCATCCTCACAAGGGAGTTGTTCTACAGACGATGCTTGCCATTTCCTGGGAAACCAAAATGTTGCAATGGGAGTATGACCCATCTGATGGTGAAATTCGTGCCATTATTGAGTTTCCTTTAGAAGACTCGATTCTCACAGAAAAGCAATTTCACCGTTGTCTGAGTGGTTTAATTCAGATTGTGGATGGCATAGCAATACCTCGCCTAAAAGAAGTGATGGCAACAGGTCTCGATCCGGGGAATATAGAACTTGGGGAAAGACTGTTACTCAGTATCCAGGAAGAAGCGCCAGGATTACTAGATTTGCTAGAAAAGGCAATGGAGGCGCGGAAAAAACGAGGAAGTTTTCCCAACGACTGAGACGGATCATCACTTAAATAGCTATACTCCAAAGTGATACCCTCACTATATACTGAAATTTTCTGGGGCTGGATATTATGACATCCTATGCAACCTCCTTTGCCAAAGCGGAAATGAGTGAACTACGGCGGTTGAAAGGCTTACTACCGCCAGAATTACAGAGCTGGGTCACGGTTGAAGGCACAACTGAGGTCAATCCACCCCTGGTTCGCTGCGAAGAAATTGGTAAAGACCAGGTAGAAATTCAAATTGACCTGGTGAAATGGGATGCCCTCGCAATGGATCAGCGTAATCTGTTGTTCTGGCATGAAGTTGCTCGCGTTCAAAATGACACAATTCCTAAAGATGGTTGGGAAATGGCAGCACTAGCCATCGGTTTAGGTGGCGCTGTCGGCGAATTGTGGGTACAAGATGGATTGCTGCTGGTGTTAGCTTTGTCGCTGTGTGGCGTGTCAGGCTGGCGACTGTACCAAAAGAATAGCGGGGAAAAGCAACTAAGAGAATTGCTCAATGCTGATGAGAAAGCGATCGCTCTAGCAACTCGTTTTGGTTATAGCCTCCCCAATGCCTACAAGAGTCTTGGTAGCGCCTTGAAAACCCTGATTGACAATACTCCTAGTAAGCGCCAACGCTCGAAATACGAAGCAAGGCTGTCTGCCCTCAAGCGTAGTGCCAATAAAGCAAAAGCTAAATCCAAAACTCCAGATGACGACTCACTGTAAAAACAAATCAACCTGAGTTCGATGAACCTCTTCCCTACCTGTTAAGGGACTTCCAAATAAAAAAACATCCCAAGTTTTCTTGTGGGATGGGTGTCCCCACCCGTCCCAGATTTAGGGCGGGCAGGATGCCCACCCCACAAGATGGATAATTGATTTCTTGGAAGTCCCTAAAGTCTATCCCTCTCCGAATCGGAGAGGGATAGACTTTAGGCAGTAAAACCAGGGAGAGGTCTTTTCATTTAGCTAATTAGATTGCCTGCAACAGCCTCACCAAATCTTACTTTTTTCTTGACTACATCTTTATCAAACTCAAATTTTACAGAAGCTTTTACAGTTGGTTAAGCATCTTATGCGTCTGAGGAATCACACGCACATCCTTGATAAAGCCCTTCATCAAAGCTTGCCAGGTCAAAACTCGATCGGCCGTAGGTGCAAGCATCGGTATTGGAGAAAATTGTTCAGATACTGCTAAAGGCGTAACAGGTTGTAAAAATACTGAGATATCTGGACTAACCTCTGCCACTAACGAAGCTGAACGTTCCAACTCGGCTGGATCTGTGTTTTGAGACACAATTATCTTGACAAAAACATTTAAATATGAGTCATGACATAATTGGAGAAATTTAGCATGTTCTTGCCAATGGCTTTCGCCGCTAACACTAGGCAATTTGAAATCCATACCCACAGAGTCTAAATAGGGAAGAATCATCGCTAGTTGTTCTGGGCGATGTCCGCCAGTTTCTAAGTATATGGGTAAACCAGTTATGTCTCGCACTTGGGGTAGAAACTGCGTTAAAAATGGGGCATGAAGAAGTGGTTCGCCTCCAGTTAAGCTAATGCTATCGTGTAGAGAAGGTAGATTTTGCTGTTTTACCCATTCGATTAATATGGGTAAAGAAACAGGGTTAGAGTGGATTTCAAAGTCGCGCAATCCAGGCGATCGCTCTATCCGACAAGTAGCAGGTGCATTCCAAGTTTGGGCACTATCACAAAAGTGACAGCGCAAATCACACAAGGCAAAACGAATAAATATCTGACGCGTCCCTACATTCAGTCCTTCCCCTTGAATGGCAGAAAAGACCTCAACTAGGCGTGCGGTAGGTGTAACCGTAGTTTTAGCAATCATTTGATGAGAGCAACGCGATCGCGCTGCGTCGGCACAACAGCAAGGATGTTTTTTGGCTTCTTGTTCTATTGTGAATCGTCGCTAGCGATCTCCAATCTCAGCCCCGGTAAATAAAAATTAGTCCTTATTAATACTGATTCCAATATTAGGTTAGGTAATTTTGGAGGACAAAATAATGTTTGGCAGATTACATTATACATGGCAACGAAAGTGCAGAGCTTCATGACTAGCCAACCGACAGAGGTCGATTTTCCAGTTAATTCCCTAAACGACACGGCTATAATGCAGGTGCCCGTGCGGTTGAGCGTGCTGGAGGCTTTAGGCTTTAAGCAAACCTGCCAAAGCTTAATCCAGCACAATTTACATCCTAAGCAAATCATCATTGACTTTCACCAAACTACTTTTATGGATAGTAGTGGTTTAGGTGCCCTGGTCAGTAATTTTAAATATGCCCAGACTAAAGGAATTACATTAACACTGCGGAATGTAACGCCTCAAGTCATGGCAGTCTTAAAACTTACGGGATTGGATCAGGTTTTTCCCTTAGAGTCGGTTGATGATGGGTTGTTAATAGAACCAGAAGACTTAGTAGATAATCGGAAGACTACTTCCCGCAAAGTAGAGCAGTTACCCACTACTCACCCTTCTGTGGCATCTTGGATGAAACGGTTCTTAGACATTGTGGGGTCTATGGTCGGTTTATTAATTACAGGAGTTTTATTTATTCCGATTGCGATCGCTATTCAAATTAACGATCCCGGCCCGATTTTCTTCAGTCAAACCCGTTGTGGCTGGATGGGAAAACGGTTTGAGATTTGGAAATTCCGCTCTATGTGTGTGGATGCAGAAGCGAAAAAATCCCAAGTTAAAAACCAAGTGCAAGGTGCATTTTTCAAGAATGAGAACGATCCTAGAGTTACTAGGGTAGGGCGCTTTTTACGGCGAACTAGTTTTGATGAATTACCGCAATTTTGGAACGTCCTCAAAGGAGAAATGAGTTTAGTTGGTACTCGACCACCTACACCCGATGAAGTCGAACGTTATGAAGTACCGGAGTGGCAGCGTTTAGACGTAAAACCTGGTATGACTGGCGAATGGCAAGTCAATGGACGTTCTACAGTCCGCAGTTTTGAAGATGTTATTCACCTAGATTTGCAGTATCAAAAAAATTGGAGTTTGGTGTATGATTTAAAGCTAATTTTCAAAACTATAGCTATTCTATTTAATAGAAACAGTGGTGCTGTTTAGCTAACTACCCTTATTCACAATTTTTTTGTAACTCCCAACTCTCACAATAATTGTTAGATATACCCAAGCCCATAATCGGCTTGGGTATATTTTAGATTTCTACAGCACCAAGTAAGTGCAATTATCCTACAGCTTTCTGAATACCTACTACTTCACCCTGTTGCACTTCTGGCAATAAACGCTTCACGCCTTGCTTAACAAATGCTTGCAAAAAACCAATCTGCTGATTTTGCTGAAATACTTTTTGCAATGTTTGCCGCAAGTTCTCCAAATTCAAACCAGTTCCAGAATCTATTGCTATTTCCTGCTGTTGGAAATATTCAATTAGACTTAACCCAGCAACTCTAGTCAGATAAGCTGCACTTACTCCTTGCACTACGCCACCAGCAACAAAGGTAACGGCATTACTTTTAAGAACAGTACTAATAGCCTTTGTAGAAAGTTCAACTAAACCCAGTTTCAGCATCAAACTTCCCATTGTTCCAGCTACAGTTTGCGCTTGTTCTAGGGAAAATTTCTGCTGATAGATATTACCCAAATCCATTACCATTTGAGCATTAATTGCCGCAGTCGCCAGAATATCAAGGGCTGGAACTGGGTTAGCAAAGGCCGCCGCCGCAGCTATCCATTGATATTGTTCAATAATTGGGGTAGCGCGATCGCGTCTGGTTCCATTCAACCAGTTTTTCGCCTCAGCTTTCAACAACCCGGCTTTCCTCATGGTAGTTACCCAAACCAGCCGTTGTCCTTGCTGTGCCAAAACTTCACCCAACTGCTGCGTCAACTGCTGGATATCTGCTGCTGGTTGTTCCATCCACTCTTGCACAGTACCATCAGCCTCATGCTTTCGGACTTTGATGGCAATGGGAGAGGCGGCTGTTGCAACTACATTTCCCTGCATTCGCTGTTTCAATGACAGCAAGATACTAGCGCTTTCATCGGCTAAATACTGATCTTGTTTGTTAAAAACCAGGATTGTCGGCTGATTTGCTGCTTTTAGCTGCTGTAAGGTTTGAAATTCTGAGTCTGTCAAATCACCGTTTGTCAGAAACAGAACAAAATCTGATTTTGCAACTTCTGCTAGAACAGCTGCATCTGAATTGTCCCCAGTTTCTCTAAACAAAGGTGCTGTCTCTTCTAAAGACACCCAGTTTTGTGTCTCTAGATTTTGCTTTAACACTGGAATTAAGGTGCTTTTACCTACGGATTTCCCGCCAGTCACAGCCACTTTAATTTTTTGTCTATCTAATTCAAAGAACAATTGGGCAACTTGTTCTCGCAGTATCGGTAACGCTGGATGGTTTTCTGATTCTTGTGCCAGTTGGTTAATTACAGTTTCAGTGTTAGCGATCGCACTTTCCACTGTTTTCCGATCAACCAGCATACCATTTAGCTGCTCTAAACTGTCCTTCGGGCGATTTTGCTGGAATAACCACAAACCACCGCCTACAGCTAAGACACTTAACAAAGCAAACTCACCCACCTGCACTATCGAATCGTGCCAACTGTCCAACATCCACAGAGAAAGGGACAGTCCCAATCCTCCCACTAAAATTGGTCGCTGCAACTTCACAACCATGATTCTCCGCGCCTTTTAGATGGCTATTTCTTCCAGAATAGATTAAAAACCTGCTTCTTGGAATTGAACAAGCGATCGATCGCAACTTTCTTTACCTATAGATGCCTGTAAAATTAATTCCCAAGCATTCCTATATGGTGCCGAACGCGGTTTGCGCTGTCTTTTTTCAGCTTCAACAAGGTGTACTTCGCTTCCATAATCTATGAACACATCTACGGGAAAGATATAGAACAGGTCAAGTTTTTCTATATATACTAGGGCAAAATCAAAGTCTGATAGCTGATATACTTCTCGAACCATCAGCCGTCTATTAGTTTTAGTGCGGCGATTATCTACAACATAATTCCCGGAAGGCTCATCCAACCAAGCATATTTGACTTGGATTTTAATTAGAGTTCCCTCTACATCAAATGCTAGATCGTAAGGTAGGCGATCGCCAAAAGGTTTTAAAACTTCCCAACCACGCTTTAAGGCATGAAGAACAGCAGCTTGTTCTGCTATGTCTCCTCTAAGCTTTGTGTCCATCTGCAAAATAAAAATAATTAAATAAAATAAAACCCCAGAATCTTTTCAAATTCAGGGGTTTTATTTTAATTTGGTGGCGGGAAGTGGATTTGAACCACTGACCTTCGGGTTATGCTTACCAACTACAACTTTCGTTGCCCAGTTATACTGGTTTGTGGTCTGGACTGTCCCTTCACCCTCGTCATTATCGTTAGGGTGTCTGCCTTCCAGTCTCTACACCTTCCTCATTTCTGAGGCTTGGTTCGGGATTACCGCGCTATTGGCTTCCCCGAGTTTGACAGATAAACGCACATAAGTTTCTTTACGTGCCGCCCATAGCAAACTTAACTAATAAGCGTGTAGTTAACTTTGCCCGTTGAGCCCGACGAGCTACCAGGCTGCTCTATCCCGCGTTGCTCTCGACTTATTTATAATAACCTATAGTCAAGAGTTTGGCAACTACAAAAACGATAATTCTCCAATTACTTCTAAACGTGTGTATTTTCCCAAGGTGGCAAACTTTTCTGAGAGGCTTTCGGCGGCACTAGGACTAATCCAACCCATTTGCTTAAGTAAGTGAATAGCAACGGCATGTTTGGCTCGTTTTGTCCCATCCATGACTTTGATTGCTAATCCCAAGCCTTCACCGAGTCTACCAATGCACTGAACTCCTTCGGCACCACTTTTACTGACTAGTTCCCCTGGAGTTAAGCGCATCAATTCCGTATCAAATTCTCCATCTCCTGCTACCATCGCGGGGTGATGAGTCATAGCCCGGACGATGCGCTCCATATCCAGATTGGTACTAGAGGCTAGTAGCGCATATAAAGATGCCATGTGACCTAGTTGCATCAAATAAGTTGGTGCGCCACAGTCATCATGAGCGCAGATAAATTCTGCGGCTGGCATTCGCAGCAATTCTGCTACTTTGCCCAAAATCAATTGCTGTATTGGGTGCTTGCGATCCAAGTAGTTATTTAAGGGCCAACGGCGTTGCTGACAAACAGCTAACATTCCTGCATGTTTTCCAGAGCAATTGTATTCCAAAGGACTGTGCTTACCTTCAGGAATTGGACACTGGAGTATGGTGGGGTCAAGATCGGCCCGCCACAGGATGTTAAATACCTGTCGGACTTGATCTATTCTTCCTTTATGGGAACTTGTGATAATTGCTAAGTCGCGATCGCTAAGGTCATAGCGTTCCAGTGTTCCTGTTGTAGTGACAGCGAGTGCCTGAAATGGTTTGAGCGCTGAACGGATAAATGCAGCAGTTTCAGAATTTCCGGCAACGGTTAAAACCCGTCCTCGTTCATCGCAGACAACGGCTTGGACTATATGCCTGGATTCAGTAATACCTTCCCGCAGCAACCGGACTTCCAATGCTGTGGCTTGAGTTCGTTTTCCCATTGTCATGGGTTTATATTTATTACCTTTTTTAATTAATTAGCCATTGGTCATTAGTCATTAGTCCTTAGCTAATGACTAATGACCAATGATTAATGACTCTTTAAAACAAATGCCAAACTATCGTACCAGTAACGTACATTCCCGCCAAGCCAGCAAAGGTAAATTGTAACCGCCGCAGAATAGGTTTGATTTCGTATGCAACAATTAAGCGATCGCGGTTAAGGATTTCCTGTGGTTTCGTCCAAGTTTGGCCGTCATACCACCCGGACTCTTCATAAAATACTGTGGGACTGCAAAGGCGATCGCACACGTAGAACCAGCCTAAGTACAACCTTACTAGTGCCAGTACCACCCCGACACTGGCGGCAGCCGCACCACAAAGGATAAAATGTGCAATATACTTGTGGGGAGGAAAACTTGCTGCGGCCACAGGGGCTGCGATCAGCCAAGATAAACCCCAAATCCAAGCTATTTTCGTGATATAATCGCGCAAATCTAAAGTGCTATCACGAAATAGCCAGGAAGTTTTTAACTCTTCGTACTCATTGAGTGGTTGTTGGTCTATGGGAACTGGGCAATTTGAAACCGAAGACCTAATCATGTTTGCTTACCTTCACCCTCATCAGATTCTGGAAGGGAAATACGTTCTGCATGAATCCAAAACGCTTCTAAATTATAAAACTCCCGTTCTTTGGGCATCATGATGTGAACGATCACATCACCGTAGTCTTGTAATACCCAACTCCCCTCGATTTTTCCTTCTGTCCTTATGGGACGACGTTGTAACTCAGTTTCGACTTTTCCTTCAATTGCTTGAGCGATCGCTCTGACTTGTACCCTAGAATAGCCAGTCATCATCACAAAATAATCGGCTAGGTAAGATACCTCTGCTACTTTGAGCAATAAAATCTCACCCGCTTTGCGATCTGATGCAGCTTCTGCTATTGTTGCAGCTAATTTTCCGCTCTCCTCTTCGGTATGGGCGTGGCTCTCTACCACACTCTTCGTCAGTGGGACAGATTGTAATGGGAAATTTCCTTGGAAATAATCAGTCATTAAACCTCAGGTGCTTTTTTCCTTTTGAAACAATTGTTTACATTTACTTACAAATCACAAACAATTGATCTGACAAATGTGTCAATAGGTTTTTTTGAATACTAACAAAAAAACAGGTGTTTATGGGGACTAGTTTAAGAATTGCTATCTACTAAAAACTACAATACAACACAGCAGATTTATGCCTGGTCGACCAAAAGTATGACTGGTATAAATGATTTATTAGTACCACTGGATACCAACTAATTCCTGTTGTCTAGTTAAAAAACTGATGTTCTCACAGATTGAATGAAGTGAAGCTGTGGAATTTTGGGTTCAAAACGCACCTAAAAACTAGCTTGTCTATTGCTCAATATCTTTGGGTTAAGCCTTTTTTCTTTCCCTCTGCTTCAACAGATACATTTCCTTAACCCAAACGTATTGGTCTATTGCTGTATATAAGTTAACCACCCTCAAAATCTGCTGCTATTTAGAGAGTGAGGGTATAATTGTGACTTTACGGAGTTGATGCACCCTCATGGGCTTTCTGCTCTAGATACTGTAACTCTTGTAGACTGAATTGCTCCATGCTCTGCTGTCAATGAGTAAAACAACGACTCATACTGATTTAAAGCTTGCTCAAAAGCATAGTTTTCAACGGCATATTGGCGACTTTTATAACCCAGAGTTTTGACTTTTTCGGGGTTTTGGTACAAATCTAAAATTGCCATTGCTAAAGCTTGGGGATCTTCTGGAGGAACGATCGCTCCGCCGCCACTTTGCTTGATTGCTCTTGCTGCTGTACCATTATCAGGCACAGAAGCAACTAATGCCGCTCCACTAGCAAGTAGTACTTGAATTTTTGACGGCATATTGAAAGATACAACATTTTTCTTTTGCACTACCAAGCCAACATCGGCAGCTGCCAACATTTCTGGCAAAGATTTGCGGGGTTGAAATGGCAGTAACAAAACATTATCTGCGCCGCAGTCTAGACATTCTTGTTGCAATCGCTGTAAACCTTTTGCCTCTCCAACGATGACAAAAACAATATCTGGGATATGGCGCAACACAGAAGCAGCTTTGATAACGCTTTCTAAGCCTTGGGTTAGGGCAATGTTACCAGAATAAAGAACTACAAATTTGCCATTTAGATTATGTGCTTCGCGGAAAGGGTTATTTTCTTTAGGCAAAGGACGGATAAAATTTACATCAACCCAGTTGGGAATTTGCACAATTTTGTTAGCTTCTACGCCTTTAGATCGCAAATTCTCCACAAACCCATCGGCGATGACACTAATTCTACTGGCAGTGTGGTAAGCAAATTTTTCCAACGCTGTAAATAACTTTATAAGCAATTTATTTTTCAGTAGACCGACATGAATGGCTGCTTCTGGTAATATATCTTGTAGATTTAAGATCACAGGACAAGCACGTAACCATCCTAAAAGAGCAACTGGTACACAGCTTGGCAAAGATGGCGATGTTGAGAGAATCACATCTGGATGCCAACCTAAGAGTGCAGGCACAAAACTAGTAACAACAAAACTAGCGTCTAGTAACACCCGATCTAATAGGTTGGGTTGGGGGCGAATCCAAACGTAACTGCGTTGGATTTGAACGCCATTTTTATATTCGTTGACATACCACTTGCCCCGATATTCTTGGTAAATTTGACGCTCAGGATAGTTTGGCATAGCGGTGACTACACGTACTTCATGCCCACGCTTCACTAGCCCCTCTGCTAATTCAGTCATCAGTGGGGCAATACCAATTGGCTCTGGATGGTAGTTGTAGGAGTAAATTAAAATCCGCATAAAAGTTAGTCTGAAGTACCCCGGTTTTTTGTTGAATGACAAATATTTGTCTTCAACATTGTTTTAGAGTTTAGAAGTTTTAGAGTTTAGAAACTCCTATATTTAATTGTGACTTCAGACTTTGTGTCTGTCAGGGATTTTCCTTAAAGATTGAGTAAACTTTCACGTTAGGTACTTAGAGAAAGTGTGAATTTTTTTGACTATTTAAGCAGTCTTAAAATTGTTCTTTTTTAATTGGTACGTAAGTAAAAACCCTAAGTTTTCCGATATTAATTAAGACTGTTTCATAATATTAGTTATTAAATGAGCGATCGCCCTTGTATTTTCTCCTTTTTTGCTGGTTCAGGATTCCTAGATTTAGGTTTTGAAAGTAGCGGTTTTAATATTGTTTACGTCAATGAAATTTTTTCACCATTCATGGCAGCATACCGTTATTCACGGCAGATTCTCAATCTGCCGTTGCCAGAATATGGGTATTATGACGGAGAAGCAGGAGATGTAACCCAACTTATTGAAGGTTTACAAATACAACATCTTTGCGAGTTAGTAAAAGACTGCCGTAAATCTAATAATATTGTGGGTTTCATTGGCGGGCCTCCCTGTCCTGATTTTTCCATTGGCGGCAAAAATAGAGGACGTTTAGGAGATAATGGCAAGCTTTCCGCTTCTTATGTTGAATTAATTTGTCGCAATCTTCCAGATTTCTTTTTATTTGAGAACGTTAAGGGGTTGTGGAGAACGACAAAACACCGTTTATTTTTTGAATCACTCAAGAAACAATTACTAGAAGCAGGCTATATATTAACAGAACGGCTAATTAATGCTATCGAATATGGTGTACCCCAGGATAGAGAAAGAATTATTCTGATTGGTTTCAGAAATAACTTTATCAAGGATATAGGAATAGAAATCGTTAGTGGCAATTTACTCACTGAAAGAACTTTTCCTTGGAAAAATAACATCTTATATCCTCAAGAAAATGTTTTTGCTTACCCTTGGCGTAAGTGCGATCCATTCAAAGAAAATTCTATAATGCCTTGTCCTGAAGACATCCCTCAAGAATTAACAGTTGAATACTGGTTTAGAAAAAATAATGTACTAAAGCATCCTAATGCTGAAAACTGTTTTCAACCAAGGGGAGGCATAACAAAATTTGCTGCTATTTATGAAGGAGATGATTCTAAAAAGTCTTTTAAGCGACTTCACCGATGGCGTTACTCTCCAACAGCTTGTTATGGAAATAATGAAGTACATTTGCATCCCTATAAAATCCGGCGGATTTCTGTAGCGGAAGCTTTAGCTATCCAATCTTTGCCTGAAAATTTTGTCCTTCCAGAGAATATGTCGCTCACGAATATGTTTAAGACTATTGGTAATGGCGTACCATATTTAGCATCAAAAGCATTAGCTAAAACTATTATTGACTTCTTAGGAACTGGTGTAAAAAATGCTGTTAATATTTCTAACCTTACTATGCCTAATGTCAACTTAAACACTTATACTAATTCCGCAACATCTACAAAGCCGATCTCCAAAATAAGTTAGCACTTTATTTTCAGGATAAACTCGTAATAAATATGGTTTAATATATATATAAGAAATGTTTTAATTTTTTATAAAGTTTAATAATCAATTACTGGCAGAAGACACGATGGCAGCAGACTATCCAGATATTGATATTGCGCCATTTATCGATCACGCCCTGTTAACGCCAACAGCTACTCCAGAGCAGGTTCAGCAGTGGTGTGAAGAAGCATACAGATTTAATTTTGCGGCCGTTTGCTTGTATCCTGCCTATGTCAAACAAGCAGTCGAACTCCTGCACGGCAAAAACCCGAAAGTGTGTACTGTTATTGGCTTTCCTTCTGGTGCGACGACTTCAGCAGTGAAACTCTATGAGGCTCAAGAAGCGGCGGATAATGGGGCCACTGAGCTAGATGTGGTAATGAATTTGGGCTGGTTGAAAGCTGGTAAAACTGAAGAAGTCCACCGCGAAATTGCCGAAATTTGTGAAGAGACTGGGCAAACTATCAAGGTAATTTTGGAAACCAATCTGCTGACAGATGCGGAGAAAAAAATAGCTGCTGAAATAGCTATGGAGGCGGGGGCAGCTTTCTTAAAAACTAGTACAGGTTGGAATGGTGGTGCAACAGTGGCAGATGTGCGATTTTTGCAGGAATTGGCAAAAGAAAGGGTGGGAATTAAAGCTGCGGGTGGTATCCGCACGATCGAGCAAGCTCTAGACTTAATCGTAGCGGGTGCTACTAGATTAGGCACATCTCGCGGTATCGATTTGATCCGCCAGCGCGATAACCTGGGAAAAGGTGAATAGTCATTTGTTTCTCCTCCTACGCTGTCGGTACTTTATGTCATTTGTCCAAAGTCGAAAACCTAATGACTAATGACCAATGACCAATGACTAATGACTAATGACTAATGAGTAGAACCTACAAAGCAACCGGAATTAATCTTAAAACTCAGGTGCTGGGAGAATCAGATAAAATAGTGACGATTTTGACACCAGAATTCGGTCTGATTCGAGCAGTGGCTCCAGGGGCACGTAAACACAACTCCAGCTTGGGCGGCAGGAGTGGTATGTTTGTTGTGAATGAACTATTGATCGCGAAAGGGCGATCGCTTGATAAAATTACTCAAGCACAGACGTTAAAAACTTATCCTGGTTTAGCTAAAGATTTGGGAAAATTGGCTGCTAGCCAATATTTAGCAGAAATAGTCCTCTCTCAAGCTTTGAGCGAACAACCCCAAGAAGAACTTTATGAGTTGTTCAATGAACATCTCCATCGCTTAGAAGCCTTGTCTAGTGCAAATGCATCTGGTGTTTTAGCTCATCTGGCTCATGGGGTGTTTCACCTTTTAGCTTTAGCAGGAGTAACGCCGCAAGTGCAAGTATGCTGCTTATCTGGGCGCTCTCTCAAGCCAGACTTTGCAGACCCCAATTGGCAGGTAGGATTTAGCATACCTGCGGGAGGAACGATTTGCTTAGAAACTAGGGAACGTTTACGAAAAGAGGGAGAGAGAGGTATAGGGGACCCCAAGTTGCCCATGCCCCATGCCCAAACAGTTGTTGTACATCGGCAAGAAATGCCTGTGATTTCTTGCCGTCTAGGTTCTATGGAACTGGCTTTGCTTCAACATCTGTCACAACCAGAGATAATGCAAATTGATGGTGCTAAAGACCATAACTGGTTATCTGTTGAGCAGATTTTGCGCCAGTATGCTCAATATCAATTAGGTCGCCCTATTCGCTCTGCTACCTTGATCGACTCTTATTTTGCTGCCAACCATGATGCAACCATCTGATTTGGATAAAAAAATCCTGCCTTTGTCACCAAGCCTCGCCAAAAAACAGAATAGGGTATCAGATCCTACAGTCAGGAATCACTTGAGTGCGGTTTCAAAGTCTACACCTAGTCAAATCAATAGCCAAGAGATATCCCCAAAAGAGGTTTCTAAAAACGATCGCAATGGGACAGCCCAGACCCCAAAAACTGATGTTTCAAGTGAATCAGAAATACAATCTGAGGACAAGTTAACCTCTGCCCAAGCAGATGGAAATGGACAAAGTTTGCCAGTAGCTACCACCTCAGAACAAGAACCACCAAGCTTAGATGGATCTGGTTCAGGTGGAGAAGCTATTACAGGGAATGTAAAACAGCAAGGGTTTTTGCCTGTATTAAAAAACCACAATTTTCTGGCTCTTTGGGGCGGTCAAGTTTTCTCCCAACTAGCAGATAAAGTCTATTTGGTGCTGATGATTGCTTTGATTAATACTCAGTTTCAGGCTAGCAATCAGAGTATTAGTGGTTGGGTGTCAGTCTTGATGATGGCTTTTACGATTCCAGCCGTACTATTTGGTTCCGTTGCTGGCGTGTTTGTCGATCGCTGGTCAAAAAAGGCTGTGCTAGTAGCAACGAATATTTGGCGCGGTATCCTGGTTTTGTCAATTCCCTTTTTGTTGTGGTTGACTCATGACTGGAAACCCATAGGAGTGCTGCCAGTAGGTTTTTTGATCATCTTAGGTGTGACTTTTTTAGTTTCCACACTGACGCAGTTTTTTGCACCGGCAGAACAAGCAGCAATTCCCTTAATTTTAGAAGAACAGGATTTACTCTCGGCAAATTCGCTTTATACGACAACGATGATGGCATCGGTGATTGTTGGGTTTGCTGTTGGGGAACCGTTGTTAGCGATCGCAGATCGACTTTGGTCGCAACTTGGTGGTAGTGGTAGTTTGGGCAAAGAACTTTTAGTAGGTGGTAGTTATGCGATCGCTGGACTAATTTTATTCCTCCTGGCAACTAAAGAAAAACACCACCACCCAGATACAGAATTCCCTCACGTATTCTCCGATCTGCGAGATGGTTTTGCCTACCTCAAAGCAAATCATCGCGTCCGTAACGCTTTGCTTCAGCTAATTATCTTGTTTTCTGTGTTTGCAGCATTAACTGTTCTAGCCGTTCGCATGGCAGAAATAATTCCCAACATGAAAGCCTCCCAATTCGGCTTTTTACTAGCAGCTGGTGGTGTTGGCATTGCTGCTGGAGCAACAATTCTCGGTCAATTTGGTCAACGCTTCTCCTATACCCAGTTAAGTCTGTGCGGTTGTATGGGTATGGCAGCATCCCTGATTGGTCTGTCAATATTTACAACCCAACTATGGCTAATCCTTTTCCTGGTGGCGCTATTAGGTATCTTTGGGGCATTAGTGGGTATTCCCATGCAAACCGCAATCCAAACAGAAACCCCTCCAGAAATGCGTGGTAAAGTCTTTGGTTTACAAAACAATGTAATTAATATTGCCCTTTCCTTACCTTTGGCACTAGCAGGTGTTGCAGAAACCTTTGTAGGATTACAGGCAGTTTTTTTGGGATTAGCAGCTATCGTCTTTTCAGGAGGTATATTAACCTGGTATAACTCACATAAGTAGTTATCAGCTAAAAGGAGTTATTATTCATTACCTTGAAGTAATTACTAATTTCCTTAAAGCTTTTGTGTTCATGGTAAACTGTGGTCAGTGAAAATTTATCATATACTTGTGGGATATCAATCTGGCATTAGTCAGAATAAGTTGTTTAAGTACCAGAGATTAGCAACTTATAAGTAAAATAAATAAAGCCATCAATCCATTGGTTTAATTAGCTTAAAAATATGCTTTTTAAACTATAATGTGATGGGAATTTTTAATAAATAAAAACCAGCAAGTATAGCTAGATAAAATAAAAATCACAAAGGGCACACAAGTAATAGCTCAACCCTGCTTTTCTTACAGCTAAATAAAGAATGCGTATAGCCTGGATTGGAAAAAAATCACCCTTTTGCGGCAATGTAACCTACAGTCGAGAAATTACAAATGCTTTGCTAGATAGGGGACATCAAGTTAGCTTTCTTCACTTTGCCCAGGAAGATTCTGAACCTGACAATTGGCCAAATCTTCGAGAGGTTTCTTTGCCTTTCATTTACAAGTCTCAGGTTTACACAATCCCCACTTTTAAAGCGACCAAACTTTTAACTGAGTCGTTGCGGGAAATCAAGCCAGATGTAGTCCATGCTTCCTTGACGTTATCTCCTCTAGACTTTTTTCTACCGGAAATCTGTGAGGAACTGAGATTACCTTTAATTGCCACTTTTCACACACCGTTTGCTGGCAAGGGGGCAAAGCTAGTATCGGGAACACAACTTTTGGCTTATCAGCTTTACGCACCTTTTTTAGTTAACTACGATCGCGTGATTGTATTTTCCCAAATTCAGCGAGAATTATTGGCAGGGATGGGCGTAAGGGAAGAAAATATTGCCGTAATTCCCAATGGTGTTGATACCGTTAAGTATTCTCCAGGATTTTCTCAAATCAAAGCGGAATTTAAAGCCGAACGCTTGTTTGTCTATCAGGGTCGCATAGCACCTGAGAAAAATGTTGAAGCCCTTCTCCGGGCTTGGAAGCAGTCTGCGATGGGGCCTGGTACTAAGTTGCTAATTGTTGGCGACGGCCCTTTAAAGTCTTCTTTAGAGCCGTTTTATGGTTCAGAATACGGCATTATCTGGTTGGGATTTGTTGCTGATGAAGACAGGCGCATTGAGATTTTGCGCGGCGCAGATGTATTTGTTTTGCCTTCATTGGTAGAGGGTTTGTCCCTATCTTTGTTAGAAGGAATGTCATGTGGGTTGGCTTGTTTAGCAACAGATGTGGGTGCAGATGGAGAAGTATTGGAAAAGGGCGCAGGTGTAGTTATTAGTACTAAAACAGCGCGATCGCAGTTAAAAACCCTTTTGCCTGTGTTGCAAGATCATCCAGAGTTAACAACTTTACTAGGGCAAAAAGCCAGACAGCGTGTATTAGACCGCTATACCCTCAGTAAAAATATTACTCTGTTGGAAGAACTTTATAAAGAAGTGTTAGCACAGCGACCTCTACCGCTAAGTCGGAGAGCGTAGGGAAAGGGAAAAAGTGCGTAGGCGTAGCCCATCGTTCGCGTAGCGTCTCGCAGAGAAGATATCGCATTTCGATCAATTAATCTTTGAATTATCCGTTGAAGACCATCCTAAACTAGTTGGTTGTTCATAAACCCGCTTTAGAGTATTGACATCTCTGGAAGAAATAGGTAACGGGTTACGAACTTGGGAAAAGTATAAAGCATCCGTTTGTAGCGGACTGTGACCCCAAATTCCTAGCGCATGACCAAATTCATGGCGGGTAGCTGCAATGAGATACTCACCTATTTGACTAGGACTTAACAAGATGGTGAAGCGGTGGGATAAAACATTGTTGCTGGTGTATAACTCGTAAGTAGTTTGTGCCGATCGCGCACGAGGTATATTGCTACCAGGGGAAATTTGTAGAGGTGGCACTTTTCGCGCGATCGCAATATCAGCAATTTCTGGCTGTTCGACTATTATCAAAGGCAAATAAGTATTCCACTCCTGTACACCTTGCAAGACACTCTTAACCCATACTTGAGCTTGTTTTTCGCTGATGGCTTTTGGTAGTTCTACGTAAACTCGAACGGGAAATTGTGACCAGACTAAATAACCTACTTGGGTTGTTGTGATTTGGGAAAAGTAATCACCACTGTTTGTGCTATCTTGCCACTGTGCAAGTGTGGGCGGTAAGGGATGGGGTTTTGGGGTGGAGAGAGAGATTACTGAGTCTGAATATACATATTTTGGTATTATTGTAAACCCATCACTCGACTGAAGATTAACAAAAATGATTAACAGCCCTGTGCCAAGAAAAAAGGCAAGGGCTGTAATTAACTGCCGTGAAATTAAATTTATTAGGGTGTTAACTATTTGGTGTTGGGTTTTTTTCCCCATTGACCTATCCTTATTTAGGCAGCCAACCAGCACTTAAAACTACTGTTAGACCGAGAAAAATTACTGTCAATGCCCAAGTAATTCGGTTTAAGGTGTTTTCTGCACTTTTGGTACTGCTAAATAGCTGGGCTTGCCCACCAATGGCTCCAATGCCATCACCTTTGGGGCTATGCAGTAAAACCAAGATAATCAAACCAGTGGCGGAAAACGCCCAAATACCTTGCACGATATTAGTAACTGTCATGGTAGGAATCTCATTTATAACAATTTTTCAAAAACACGATTCAGAACTCAGAAGTTAGGAGTTTACTAAAAACTCCTAACTCAGGACTCAGCAATCTTTTACAGCCCTATTTGCACGGGGGTGCGAGTGCGTTGCATCTCGTAATCTGCTGTTTTTAGCAGCGATCGCCCGGTCATTTCTGGTGGCTGAGGCAGCTGTAAAATCTCTAGAATTGTGGGGGCGATGTCGGATAGCTTGCCATCGGTTCGCAGTTCGACATTTGTACCATATCCAGGGATTTTGACTTTCTCGCCTTCTACCAAGATAAAGGGGACTGGGTTAGTGGTGTGGGCTGTCCAAGGATTACCCCCATCATCTAGCATATACTCAGCGTTGCCGTGATCGGCAGTAATAATTGTCGTACCGCCGGCTTTGATAACCCTCTCTAATAAGCGTCCTAAACAGCGATCGACTGTTTCAATTGCTGTAATGGTAGCTTCAATTTGACCAGTATGCCCTACCATGTCTGGGTTAGCATAGTTAATCACAACTAAGGAATACGTACCCTTTTGAATCGCAGCGATCGCTACATCTGTAACTGCTGCTGCTGACATGGCTGGGGCGCGATCGTAAGTCGCTACCATTGGGCTGCTTACCAGTTCCCGATCTTCTCCGGCAAAAGGTTCCTCCAGACCCCCATTAAAGAAATAGGTGACGTGGGCGTATTTTTCTGTTTCGGCGGTGCGGAACTGATTCAGACCATGATTGGCTATGACTTCTCCCAGAATGTTACTGAGATTCTGAGGCTCAAAGGCTACAGCCACACGTAAGTCTGAATCGTACTGTGTAAACGTGACAAAAGATAGGGGTGTGATTTGCTGTCTTTCAAAACCATTAAATGTGGGACTAACTAAAGCTTGAGTCAGTTGTCTGGAGCGATCGGGGCGGAAGTTGAAAAATATCACCCCATCCCCTGGTTCTATTGCGCCTGGCGCAATTCGGATTGGGTTGACAAATTCATCTTTTACCCCTTCGGCATAAGATGCTTGCAAGATTTCTACAGCCGTGCGATTATCACCCGTACCATCTTGGGTCATCACGTCGTAGGCGCGTTTTACTCGATCCCACCTACGATCGCGATCCATCGCGTAGTAGCGACCGCTAAGGGTGACTATGCGTCCAATTCCGGCGCGGTCTATATAATCTTGCAGCAGTGCGATCGCTCTTACCCCGTCAGTTGGGGCGGTGTCACGGCCATCGGTAATGGCGTGAATACAAACTTCTGGAATTCGCTGGTCTTTGGCTAAGTCAAGTAGTCCGAATAGATGGGTGATATGCGAATGTACCCCTCCCTCAGAACAAAGCCCGACTAGATGCAGCTTGCTATTCCGAGAACGAACTTCCTGGCAAATTTTGACAAGGGCTGGGTTTAAGGCAATAGAACCGTCTTCAACCGCATCGGAGATGCGTACAAGTTCTTGCGGTACCACTCGCCCAGCACCAATGTTCAAATGACCAACTTCAGAGTTGCCCATTTGACCCTCTGGCAACCCTACGGCTTTTCCTGATGTGCGGATGAGTGTATGCGGGTAAGCTGCCCATAAACTGTCCATAATTGGAGTTTTAGAAGCAACAATAGCGTTTCCTCGCTTTTCCTCGCAGTAGCCCCATCCATCTAAAATGACTAGCACCACAGGAGCAACAGGTGCTTTGGTCATAGTAAAATTGCCCTTTACTTTTTGTAATACCCGAATGATACCATTGCTAATCCACGCCGCAAGTGAATTTTTACTTATTAACTTCTTTTATGAAGGACTTGCGGTTTTTTGAAATATTTTTAAATTTTAGTAGTTTTTCTATGATGTTTTAGGACGCGAAAAAAGGAGTGATTACTTAGTAGTAGCGTTTTAGCACTACTACTAAGCTAGTATCCAATCCTTTATTTCCTTTTGGTGGATGCCTTCGCAGCTTTTTTTGCAGCTTTTTCGGCTTCGATCGCAGCTAACTTTGCTTGTTCTTTTTCTTCGGCAATTTTCTGGAGATAGTAATGATAGTCTCCCAAGTAAACGCGGAATTCACCGTCTCGAATTTCGACGATTTTATTTGCCACTTGAGAAATAAAATAGCGATCGTGGGAAACTACAATTGCCGTTCCATCATAGTTTTTGAGCGCTTCTTCCAGCATTTCTTTAGCTGGAATATCTAGGTGGTTTGTCGGCTCATCTAAAATTATTAAATTCATGGGACGTAAGAGCATTTTTGCCAACGCCAAACGAGCTTTTTCTCCCCCACTCAATGCCCCAACTGCCTTAAATACTGTTTCACCTGTGAATAAGAAACGTCCTAGAAGTGTGCGGACTTCTTGGTTATCCCAGTCTGGAACTTCATCATGGATAGTTTCCATGACAGTTTTCTTCAAATCCAAAGCTTCAGCTTGATTTTGCTCAAAGTAACCAGGGATAACATTATGATCGCCTAATTGAACACTACCTTCAGTGGGTGGTTCCATACCCATAATTACGCGCAGAAGGGTAGATTTTCCAGCACCATTGGGCCCAAGAAAAGCAATGCGATCGCCTCTTTCAATTAGCAGATTTGCTGATAAAAATAGGATTTTCTCACCATAAAGATGAGTTAAATCTTTAATTTCCACTACTTCGCGTCCACTGCGGGGTGCAGGGGGAAAACGGAAGTGGAGAGTTCTCATACCACCAACGGGTGCTTCAATGCGCTCGATTTTGTCGAGTTGCTTTTCCCGGCTTTTCGCCTGGGTACTGCGGGTAGCACTGGCGCGAAATCTATCAACAAAGGTTTGCTGTTTCTCTAATTCTTTCTGCTGGCGTTCGTAAGCACTCAGTTGTGCTGATTGACTTTCGGCTTTTTGTTCCAAATATGCCGAGTAGTTACCAAGGTAGCTAGCAGAAACGCCACGTTCAGTTTCCACAATTTGGGTGCAGAGACGGTCAAGGAACTCCCGGTCATGGGAGACTATTACCATCGGCGTAATCAGCCCTCTGAGGTAATTTTCCAACCACTCAATGGTTTCTAAATCTAGGTGGTTAGTCGGTTCATCCAGCAGCAACAAGTCGGGTTTTTGCAGGAGAATTTTCCCTAAACTCATCCGCATTTGCCAACCACCACTGAAGGCACTGACGAGGCGATCGCCATCTTCTAGCCCAAACCCCATTTCTGGTAAAATTTTCCCGATGCGTGCATCTAAGTTGTAGCCATCCAAGGCTTCAAATTTGCGCTGCAAGCGATCCAACTTGTCGATCAGTCGATCCAGTTCCTCTGGGCTAGCCGTTTCCATCTCTTGCGGTATATGCGCCAGAGATAACTGGACTTCGTTGGCTTCTTGGAAGACAGTCCAAAATTCTTCTCTAACGGTGCGGGTGGGGTCTACTTCAAACTCTTGGTTAAGGTAGGCTATATGTAAGCTATTAGGACGAATGATTTCGCCGGCGGTGGGTTCAATTTCCCCAGAAATGATCTTTAACTGGGTTGATTTTCCAGCACCATTGACACCGACTAAGCCAATGCGATCGCCTGGTTTAACTTCCCAGTTGATATCTTTGAGAACTTCGCCTGTGGGATAAATTTTACTTATATGTTCTAATCGCAGCATTAAGTTTCTCTCAGGTAGGGAGTGGGTGGTTGAGGACGAAGTACTAATACCGCCTCTAATATTAACAAAAATTAACTATAAATTCGTCGCGATCGAGTTTGGAAGCCGCAAACCAAATTTGGCTTGAGCCACGGATAAAATTTACCACATCTATCTTAAGGCTGGCTTTGCGTTACTTGTCTGACTTCTTCGACATTCAAATCTAACGCCTGTGCTACTTGTTCCACAGTCAACCCTGCTGCCAACATTGCTGGTACTGCTTTTAGTTTCCCTTCAACCTTACCTTGTTCAACACCTTCCTGAAAGGCTTCCTGATAAAATCTGGTTTGCTTTAACTCGCTTAAGCCAAACATTTCCTCCATCTCCTCCCTACTCATTGTGGGAAACTTGTAAGCCAAAATAGTCTCTATAAATTGTAATAATTGCTGCTGTTTTGGTGGTGAGCTTATCTCTGACTTGGTTCTGTCTATCAACTCCCAAGCTTAAAGCGATCGCTATGTCGTCGGCTGCAATTACTAATTTAGCAGTTGCAATGCCAATTGGAAGCAATGCAGTTTCGCCTAATTCATCCAAATAAATACGCCTAATCCGCCCACTTGTGAAAAACTCACGGTAATGCTTTATATTGCCTGTATCTACATTCCTGTTTGGGTATAAAACCACAGCACCCCAGTCATTTGATGGTTGATTCTGACGGAGGTATAAACATATTTCTGCAATTAGCCGTGAATAAATTTCCCCATCAGCCTGAAATTGCACTTCAACAAAGTAAATCTGGTTCTCACTTCCTTGTGTAGGCAGAAATACACCATCGATTCGGAAGGCTCTTTGTTTGATTTCAACTGATGAAAATTGATAAAGGTTAGCTTCTTCTGGAGAATTACCAATAAGTTCAAAGAAGATATCAGGGAATTCTTGAAACAGGCGATAAAAGATGATGTCTGTTTTCACAATTTTAGATCAGTTGAAGATTTCGATTTGCTGTTTATGTGTTACTTTTTTCTTCAGAACCATCTCGCACTTTCAGCAATTGCTCTTTTGGCATCCCTAATATACGTGAAAGGGGTGCTAATAAACTATCATCAAATGCTTCCCCAGCATAAATATTATTCAGTTCAGTCGGAGATAATTTAAAGGTGTCGCAGAATTTTGCAAACTCCTGGTTACTCAAGTCAAGCTCTTTTTGCCTATCTTGAAGTAAAACTGCGATCGCTCTTGTTCCATACTTTGGACGTTCGCTATTTTTTACATATTTTTCCATTAAATAATATACTTTTCTGGTATCCCCACCCACTTTTTTAATTAGATCGGTACAAGCCATTTTTAATGCTTTCTTTAAAATTTCTTCTTCGTTTAAAAACTTAATAATTTCACTGGCATATTCTGGTTTAAAAAATCCCACCAAATCACCTTTATGATAAATCGGTATATAATGTTCGTTTGATTCAAAATGCCAATCTAGAGGCTCATTGCGTAGTGACATAGCTGCATCCCTAAATATTTTAAGATTGCACCATTTTAAAACCATTTATTCCTTAACTGCCAATAAAATTACCCTAGTTCTGGCGATTAGAAATCGCAGCTATACAGACAAAACCTACCTGCGTGGGTTTCAACTTCCTGGAGTCCGTGCAGCAAAACTTCGTTTGTATAGCTGTTATGTATTTCTACCAGAACCTTGAAATCAAGCAAAATTAGCGATCGCCTCGCTCATTACCAAGGTTCCAAGCGATTGTGTTCTACAAAAATAATTATCGATGATTACAAAACTGACATCTCAACAAGAAGAATCCATCGTATCTTATCAGCAAAAATGGAGAGCGATTAATTTATCTACAGAGCGTATAAATCGCAATAGAGTATTGGCTGTACTAGAAGATGTATACAATTTTTATCCTGAAAGTTTTACAATGCCTGAAATCACCTTTTTTGAGAGTCCGTATGCTGCTTTTAGCGCTGAGTTAAGACTTGCAACAGCTAACTTCAATGGTCTTAGTGATGATGAAATTATTAATCAGGTAGCTAGCTTACAAACTATTTGTGGCGAAGGTCAACCAAGAACTCGTTTATGGTGGGATTTAAATACGGAATTATATCCAAGCGGACTGAATCCTCAAATCAGTCTAGAAATTTGGAAAGTTTTAGATGAAAATCTTACGGATAAAGTAGGTAGTAGAATTCATACGCAATTATGGAATGTTTTATGGGATTGGCTTTGCGAAAGGTTAAGTAATGAGTTGAAAGATTGTCCTGACGCTTTTGGTCGTTTTTACGATAACTTTATTTATCCTAATTCGGAATGGGCAAGCTACGCTGGACTATTCGACTATTGCATCAATGAACTAGATTGCCAGCATAACCAAGAGCAATGGCAGGTTTACAAAGATTTATGTACTGAGTGTGGTTGGTGGTTTATACCAATGCCTGTACATTACATAATTTGTGATAGACCTACAAAATTACTGCTTGATAATTACGGCGAACTCCATGCTGATGGAGAAACTGCAATTCAGTTTGCTGATGGTTTCGGTTTATACGCTCGTCACGGTAAAGTTGATTCAATTTGTTTTCCCTAAAGTTTATTTACTCTGTCTTGTCGTCAAAGGTCAGGCTCAAACACAACGAACTAAGCATCCCGTTGTCAAGAAACTGTCAAAATCAACACCAATAAACAAAAAGCAGCGTAAATTTTCTTAGGCTTTAAGAATTTAACTCAGTTTGTAAAATAACTGGGGTAATTTATGATGCCTAGTTTTTTATTCACCCAAAATTTACCCTAACACTTATTTTTTGTCCAAAGTCCAATAATAATGGGGGAACAATATTGAGTTTCGCAATGTTCCTTTTCCAAACTGAGGAAGTTTGACTAAGTAGGTGTGTGCAATTAACTTTTAGTAGCTTTTCAATCACTAAAACGTTTTTATGTCAATCTATTTATTATATATTTAATTCAGCCCACCTACTTACTTACAAATATTGGGCATCATCTCTTAGATCAAGCGATAACGTGTCTCAAAATAAAAAATGAGCGTCAGAAAAATAGCAGGAATTATCCTTCCCAGTCTTGACGAGTATCGCACAGGAAATTGTCTGCGATCGCATCATCAAATAAATAAGGGCAATCCTCTGGAAAAGTTCGCAATGGTAAGTTAGTTTCTCGTAGCGCTAAATCAACTCCCGCTTCAAAGCCATCTAACAAAGCTTCTTCTATTCGAGATTTTAAACTAGGGTTCTGTCGCAGATGCCTGTGGATGGCGCGACGCTGTTCTCGAATTGTTAAAAACCAACTGCGAGAGCGTTGTTCGGGTTGATATTCCCACTTTAAGAGATGACCGAGTAATACACTCAGACGGCTCACAAGTTCCCGATACTCCTGTCTCCCCAAAGCTTGAATTTCTTCTTGCAGGTGTTGCCAGTCTAGTTCCATAACTAGCCTCTGTTCTAACGCTTTAGCCTGCTGCTGTGTCCAGCCATAGAAGTCTTGGTCATACAAAAAAGGTTTGTCCATAAAGTTGAGAAACGAGAGCTATAGCGCTTCTGAGTTGAGTCTAATACAGACCTAACCCCCAGCCCCTTCCCTTGTAGGGAAGGGGAGTAAAATTCAAAGCCTCTCTCCTTTTAGGAGAGAGGTTTGGAGAGAGGTCAGAGTGTATTGCATACAAACGAGAAACGTTATATTTTAATGATTTCAATTCAATTCTGAAAAAATATTCAACTAGCTTTCGCCTCATCCCCAGACGCTTCAGCCACAGCCGCCAATCTCTCTGCCGCAGCTTGGACGATTTGAGCCACTTGGGCTAAAGGCATGTGCTGGATTTGTCTCAGAATCAGACTCAAATCTGAGGTTTCTGGAATTGGCTTGCCATCAATGCAGCTGATTAACTCTTCCATTGTGTAGCCTGCTTTCGATGCGATTCGAGCCAAATTTTCTGTATCTGGAACCTTCACACCTTTTTCCCACATCTGAACAGCAGTAGCAGATACCCCCAAAAGCTTACCAAATGCTCGCTGACTCATTGAACCGCGAGCTAGTTTAATGATTTCAATCAGTTTTTGTTTGCTTTCGATCTTCACTGCTTATATAGCTAGCCAACTTTATTTACAAGTTTACTTTCAATAATACAAGTTTACTTTTATATTGACAGCCTTGTGTTTTAGTACTAAAATATATCTCTGGTTGTAAATCGGCAACTACAGGCATCAAGCTAGTAGACTAACCCATCAATCTTTAAATCAACCCAAAAAACTTAGTTTGCTACGGCGCTTGTGCTAGTAGCCAGACTTTGCTGCGAAGAAATAATATCGAAGGTGCATCATGTTTCGCAAGCCACGCAAAATTAACCAATATCGCCGCAAAGGTAAAAACCTTATAGCCACTAATAAAATTAAACCAGAAAAGTGGAACATTTCTGAAGCAGAAACTAAAGAAGCTTTAAAAGTTAAAGGCTACGATGTTAAGCAAATCAAAAAAATCCACCTTCTGAAGCATCAAGTGTGTATTTCCTACTGGGATGCAAAAGGCAATATATGCAGCAGCTTTTTTAGCTACCGGATTTTTGCGCGTTGGCAAGAAGAAGCCCAACAGCTAATTTATACCTGTCAAACCCTGAAGGAATGGGCAAAGCTAAATTACGTTATGAAGTACGAATTTGCCTATTACCATTATCCCAGTGAAATAGAAGATGCACTCCACACGATATTAGAAAACCACCTGTCTGTGTTAAAAGCAACATTACAACAAGTGGTTTTACAAATTCAGAATGAGCAACAAAAGCCTCATGTAGAGACGCGATTTATCGCGTCTTCAAAGAGCAATAACCCATAACCCAAGCGTATTGGGATATTTAACAGCAAAAATTAGTTAGCGGCGGAAGTCGCTAACTCCGCGAGACGTTCTTGCTGGTCTAGAGATATACAAGACTGGATAAGTGTCTCTAAATCACCATCCAAAACAGGGTTAAGAGAATAATTCTGACCTAACCGATGATCGGTAGCGCGGTTATCTTTATAATTATAGGTGCGAATTTTTTCCGATCGCGATCCAGTACCAACTTGCGATCGCCGCATGGAAGTTACAGCTGCTTGTTGTTCGCCTAACTTGATGTCATACAACTTCGCCCGCAGAATTTGCATTGCCCGTTCTTTGTTTTGCAACTGACTGCGTTCTTCTGTACAAAAAATCCGTATTCCCGTTGGTTTGTGCATCAAGTCAACGGCTGTTTCCACCTTGTTAACATTTTGCCCACCAGCACCACCAGAACGGGCTGTGGTCATTTCAATATCTTTCGGGTCAATGTGAATTTCCACATCATCCACCTCTGGCATAATCGCCACGGTAGCTGTAGAAGTATGAACCCTTCCCCCAGATTCAGTTGCCGGCACGCGCTGCACGCGATGTACTCCAGCTTCAAATTTTAATTGGCTGTAAACGTCATTACCTTTAATTTCTAGAATGACTTCTTTCCAGCCACCCACTTCTCCTTTAGATTCGCTCACTAGAGAAACTTTCCAACCTTGAGTTTGGGCATAGCGGGTGTACATCTGCATCAAATCGCCTGCCCAAATACTTGCTTCATCGCCACCAGTACCAGCGCGAATTTCCAACATGATATTCTTTTCATCATTGGGGTCGCGTGGTAGCAGCAAGACTTTCAAGCGAGACTCTAAATGTTCTATTTTTTCTTCAAGTTCTTTTACTTCCAGTGATGCCATTTCTTGCAACTCTGGGTCACTGGCAGATTCTTTGTAAACCTGACGCGCTCCGGTCAAGTCTTCTTGGGCTGTTTTCCAAATTTCATAAGTATCAACTACCTCTTCCAAAGAAGAACGAGACTTAGCAATTTCTTGATATTCATCAGGATTGCTAGCGGTATCGGGGTCGCCAAGACGACGTGTTAACTCATTAAAGGTTTGTTCAACGGATTTTAGTTTGTCCAGTAAGTATGATTCAGCCATGACGAGTGCGATCGCTCCTTAAAAAATAACAAATTGGCTCGAGCATATAAATGAAAATCGACCCAGCTGATGCAGGGCCGTCGTTAACAGCAGAGCCAACTCGCTACTTTTTGGTTTGTTCGTCGCCAGATGTTTGAGTGCTGCTCATACCGTACTTGCGGAGGAAGCGCTCTACTCGACCCTCAGTATCAATAATCTTCTGAGTGCCGGTGTAAAAGGGGTGATTTCCAGACCAAACATCTACGTGCAATTCTGGCTTGGTAGAGCCAATGGTCATAACAACTTGACCGTTGCAGTAAACTTTAGCATCTGGATACCATTTTGGATGAATATCAGCTTTAGCCATTGTTCTTTGTGGGATGAATCTATACAAATTATAACTTTCAGCGTTCAATTGAAGCTAGGGATTGGGGACTGGGGACTAGGGATTGGGGACTGGGAAAGATGTAAATAAACAACGGACTTTTCCCAATACTCAATTCTCAATATCTAATCTCCAATACCCAGTACCCAGTACCCAATACCCAGTCCCCAATCGCTTAACGCTTAGAGTACTGAGGTGCTTTCCGGGCTTTATGTAAACCATATTTCTTCCGCTCTTTTGCTCTGGGATCGCGAGTCAAATAACCTTCGGTTTTCAAAGGTGGGCGGTTGTCTGGGTCAAGTTGGCACAAAGCACGAGCAACTCCCAAACGGACAGAATCAGCCTGTCCGGTCAAGCCACCGCCTTCTGCTTTCACCAAAATGTCATATTCGTTTTCTAATCCCAGAGTTTCCAGAGGAGCTTTTATCACTCCCAGGTAGTTTGGGTTAAATTGGAAATACAAGTTTCCATCTTTACCGTTCACAGTCAGTTGACCGGTGCCTGGAACCAAGCGTACCCGTGCTACTGCATTCTTCCGGCGGCCAGTACCCCAGTATACGGCGCGACCGCTATTGGCATCTGCTACTACCATTAATTTTCTTCTCCAGGAATTGTACTAACTTTTAGTTCTTTAGGTTGTTGAGCATCGTGGGGATGGGTAGGCCCAGCGTAGACTTTCAGCTTGGTGAACAACTGCTTACCCAGGCTATTCTTAGGTAGCATACCTTTAACAGCCTGTTCTAAAATTCGCTCTGGTACGCGCTGTTGCAGTTTAGCGAAAGTTTCCGTTTTCATCCCACCAGGACGACCAGAATGGCGACGGTAAAGCTTTTGAGTGCGCTTTTTGCCTGTGACTGCGACTTTCTCGGCATTAATGACGATTACGAAGTCACCTGTATCCAAGTGGGGTGTATATTCGGGTTTCTTTTTGCCTCTTAAAACCTGGGCGATTTCGCTAGCGAGGCGACCGAGGCGTTTATCGGTGGCATCTACTATGTACCACTCACGCTCAATCGACGCTTGAGAAGGAAGGTATGTTTTAACTGTTGTCATTTGTTATTTGTCCTTTGTCATTTTTAATTTGTCATTAGTCATTTGTCTTTTGTCTTTTGTCAGTTGTCTTTTGTTATTCACTAATGACGATTGTACAGACGCGATTAATCGCGTCTCTACTGACCAATGACTAATGACTCTTGACTAGTGACGAACTTTGGCAAGGTGTCGTACCAAATCTCTTTTGGAAAGGGAAAATCGGGATAGCCGACTCGCAACAAGCACAAGCCTTGGGGCGGGGCGGCATATTTCACTTCTTCCCGGCGTTCTTCTTTCCAGAGTTCAGTGAAGTTAGAAAGTGTTCGTTGTCCAGAACCTACTTGTACCAGCATCCCTACCAACAGCCGCACCATGCCATACAAAAATCCATCTGCCTGTATTTCAATATGGATAAATGGCCCACTGCGACGACACTCTGCTGCTTGCACCTCTACCCAGGAATGCGATCGCTTTGAGCCTGCACGGTGAAAAGCAGCTAAGTGATGCTTTCCCAAGAGAGGTTTCAAGGCAGCTTGGATTAAAGATTCATCCAGGGGTGCATAATAATAATGCCAACTGAAGGGTCTTACAAACAAGTTTTGCCGATCTTCAGTATATATTGTGTAACGATACCGTCGATAGGCTGCACTAAAGCGAGCGTGCCAACGGTTATCTACACTAGCTGAAGCCCTGATTAATATATCTGGCGGCAGGTAGCTGTTGAGGATTGTTGCCCACTTGTGAGGCGGAATTAAACCTGTAGCTTCAAAATGGGCTACTTGAGCAGCAGCATGAACTCCCGAATCGGTTCGCCCAGCACCATGTAGTGTTACATGATGCCCAAGAATAGTAGCGATCGCAATTTCAATCTCTTCTTGGACTGTCCGGTGTTGTTTTTGCCGTTGCCAGCCATGAAAATGAGTGCCCAGGTATTGGATTACCAAGGCTACTCGATGAGTTTGTGTAGGCTGGGGGCTTTCTAACATACAGATTTTGTCCTTTGTCATTTGTCCTTTGTCAGTTGTCCTTTGTTATTCACTAATGACCAATGACTAATGACCAATGACTAACGACTTAAACCAATTCAATTATTGCCATTTTTGCATTATCGCCCCGACGCGGTACGGTACGCAGGATGCGGGTATAACCGCCCTGGCGATCGCCATATCGAGTTGGAACTTGCTCAAATAGAGCGTGAACCAATTGTTTGTCGAAGATATAGCCAAGGGCTTCGCGGCGTGCTGCCAGGGAGCCATTTTTAGCTAGAGTGATCATTTTTTCCACTTCACTTCGCAGAACTTTCGCTCTAATTAAAGTGGTGGTGATCTTACCATGACGGATCAGCTCGGTGGTGAGCGATCGCAGTAAAGCACGGCGTTGATCGGCTGGTTTACTGAGTTTTTTGACGCGACAACGGTGACGCATAATTATGCACTATGAATTATGAAGGTTTTTCTTAAGGGTGTTTAGAGCCTCTTTCCATTGGCAGGGTGATGCCCAAGCGACGCTGCAAAGCTTCCACAACTTCTTCTGCTGACTTCTGCCCAAAGTTCTTAATTTCTAAGAGGTCTTCTTGGGTATAATCCAACAAATCTGCCACAGAGTTAACTTGTGCCCTTTTGAGACAGTTATATGCCCGCACAGAAAGTTGCAACTCTTCGATGGGTATCTGGGCAGTTGGATCGTCTGGAATATCGGAACCTGTGTCTGTTGGTTCCAAGGAGATGTCTTTCAACGGGTTGAATAAATCTACCAAGATCCCAGCAGCAGAAGATAGTGCTTCTTGAGGAGAAATACTGCCATTTGTCCAAACTTCCAACAGTAGTCGGTCTTTTGGAATCAAGCCTTCCCCACGAGATTCTTCAACACTATAGTTGACTTTTCGCACCGGCATAAATATCGAGTCGATTTGGAGAAAGTCCAACGATGTGGCTTCCTCCCGTCCTCGCTCTACAGTCCGATAGCCTTTGCCTTTCTCGATCCGAAATTCCATTTCCAGCTTTCCACCCTCAGCGATGGTGGCTACATACTGAGTCGGATCGATAACTTCTACTTCACTGGGCAAATCAAAATGTGCCGCAGTAATTGTTGTTGGGCCGCTAACGAGTAATCTACCAATCTGAGGCTGCGAGGAATAATTTTTGAGGATAACTTCCTTCATTTTCATGAGGATTTCCAGTACATCTTCCCGCACGCCCGGAACTGTGGCAAACTCGTGTGAAACACCTGCAATCCGCACTGCTGTAACTGCTGTACCTTCTAGGTTAGACAGTAAAACCCGCCGCAGTGCGTTGCCAACTGTTGTTCCTTGACCGCGTTCTAGAGGTTCCAGAACAAATTTACTGTAATGGTTCCGACTTTCTTCAGTATTCGACTCTACACATTCAATCTGAAACTGCGCCACGGATGAGCCTCCCTTTTTCTAAGGTGCTGCTAGCAGACAAATCAATTGCCTCCCGAATTGAATTTATGTCCTGTAGGTTATAGGTCTATCAAACTATTAGTATGAGATTACGATATAGTTTGACGCTCCTATTGAGCTTTCAGGCGCTAATAATATTTTGGGTTCCCGAAGTTTAACAGCTTTCCTTACGGAAAAATCTGATTCGCTTTTGGTCGCCCAAGTTTTCACCCAATGACAGTTTGCACGTTATCCGCCCAATTGGTCATTGCAAGTAACTTTACTTTCTTTGGTTGTAGCTTATTGTCCTCAATGCCCAAGTCCTAGTATTTAAACTCGGCGGCGCTTGGGTGGACGGCAACCATTGTGAGGAATGGGGGTAATATCCCGAATGAGTGTAATTTCCAGTCCTGCTCCTTGAAGTGCCCGGATAGCGGTTTCTCTACCTGCTCCTGGGCCACTGACCATTACCTCGATTTGGCGCATTCCTTGATCGATGGCTCTACGGGCTGCACTTTCAGCAGCTGTTTGCGCTGCAAAGGGAGTTCCCTTTTTTGCTCCCTTAAAACCGCTAGAACCAGCACTAGCCCAGGAGATGACATCTCCATTCTGATCGGTAATGGTGACAATGCTATTGTTGAAAGTAGACTGGATGTAGGCCATCCCACTGGGTACATTCCGTTTCTGCTTCTTGCTCCCGGATTTTTTAGTTGGTTGTCTCGCCATACTTGTTTTCTTGATTTAAGGTAAAACTTGCTCTGATTAGCAAGTGTTGCAAATTTATTTCCCTGGAGCCTTCTTCTTACCAGCCACTGTCTGCCTTCTACCTCGACGGGTTCTGGCATTGGTGCGAGTTCTTTGTCCTCTAACTGGTAAGCCCATACGATGACGACGACCTCTGTAAGTACCAATATCGACTAAGCGCTTGATGTTCAAAGACTCCAAGCGCCGCAAGTCGCCTTCAACTTGATAGTTGGTTTCGATTTCGCCTCGCAGGGCTGTCACATCCGCATCACTTAAGTCCTTAACGCGGGTGTCTGGGTTCACACCAGTAGCCGCTATAATTTCTTGAGCGCGTGATAAACCAATTCCGTAGATATAAGTCAGACCGATTTCGACGCGCTTATCGCGTGGAAGGTCTACTCCGGCAATACGTGCCACAATGAACTCTCCCTATTGTTGTCGCAATTACTGTTGGTTGGAAAAACGTGATTAATCGCGTCTTTCTGTTTTAATGATGATATGAGTGTTACAACTTAACTCTGTTGGTAAGAGCGTTATCCTTGACGTTGTTTGTGCTTCGGGTTCACACAGATCACCATGACGCGACCACGACGTTTAATCACGTTACACTTTTCACAAATTTTCTTGACTGAAGCTCTAACTTTCATTGCCTTTTATTTTCTGACTCCAAATATTAAATTATAGCATTTATAGGGAAAAAAATCCACTGAATTGACTAGCAAACAGTCAAAAAGATGGTTTTCTGGTAAAATCCTCTACATATAGTTACTTCTTGCGTAGTCGATAGGTAATTCTGCCTTTAGTCAAGTCGTAAGGATTTAACTCTACCTTGACACGATCGCCACGTAAAATCTTGGTATATTGACGGTTCACGGGAAGATATGCCAAGACGAAATCCCCATTGTCTAATTGAACTCGGAACTTCTGAGCATTTTTTAAGATTGAGCCATCATCCCTTTTAACTAGAAAGCTGTCACGAGGTAATAACTCTGTAACGCTGCCTTCCATTTGAATGGCTTCTGGCTTAGTCAATAATTTACTTACCTCCGACAAAGATTTTAGTTGCATTTACTTCTTACGCAAGCGGTAGGTGATTCGACCTTTGCTCAAGTCATAAGGAGTTAACTCTACCTTGACGCGATCGCCAGGCAAAATCTTGATATAATTGCGGCGAATCTTACCGGAAATGTGAGCTAGCACGTTAAATCCATTGTCCAAGTCAACGCGAAACATCGCATTGGGCAAGGACTCTGTAACCGTGCCTTCCATTTCAATCAAATCTTGCTTAGACAATTTGTTTTTTCCTCAACTCAACAATTTCGTGTTCAGTTGCAGCACTTCATCTGCAACTGAACACATTTTAAGAAATATATCAACAGTTTATTAATATATCTTAGCTAAAATTGATCTGTTTCTTGGGAGGGGTATGGAACATTGGGAATTGGGGAAAGAATTACTGTAGCTCTTCCCCTACTCCCTCATCCTCAAGCGATTAGCTTTTGCAGTTCACTAGTGACTTCTTCTTGGGACTGATTGCCGTTTACTGTTAAAAGTTTTTGGCGATCGCGATAATAATTAATTAAAGGTGCAGTTTCATCGCGGTAAACTTCTAACCGCCGACGAATCACCTCTTCGTTATCATCTTTTCGTCCTCTAGTTAGCAAACGTTCTACCACAACATCATCTGGTGCATCTAGATTGACTACCCTTTCGCCACTCTGATGTATTGTTTCCAGTAATTCTTCTAGAAAAGCCGCTTGGGTCACTTTGCGGGGAAAACCATCAAGAATCCAACCATTTTCTGCATCTGTTTGGTTTAGGCGCTCCTGTACCAAGTCCTGCACTAGCTGGTCGGGGACTAACTCGCCGCTATTTACATAGTTTTGAGCCTTGATTCCCAAAGGAGTTTGCTCTTTCATGGCTTGTCTTAATATTTCCCCAGTGGAAATATGGGGAATATTCAAGTGTTCCGCCAATGCTTGAGCTTGTGTTCCTTTACCAGCCCCAGGCGGCCCCAAGAAGATTAGTCGCGTCACTATTGTTTCACCATTCCTTCATAGCGCTGAGAGATTACGTAAGTTTGGATTTGTCTTGCCGTATCAATTGCCACGCCCACTAAAATTAACAGAGAGGTCGCACCTAGTCCCTTAAATGTGGGTACTCCTAAAGCACTTTCTACACCAGTTGGGATAATCGCAACCAAGCCCAAAAAGATCGCACCCAAAAAGGTGAGCCGGTTTGACACGCGCTCGATATACTCGCTAGTCGCTTTGCCGGGACGAATGCCAGGAATACTAGAACCCATTTTCTTCAAATTCTGCGCTACATCTACTGGGTTGAGAATCAACGAAGAATAGAAGTAGCTGAAGAAAATAATGGAAATCATGTAAACCAAGGCATAGACCCAAGAGCCAGAACCGCTTGGACTCAAATAAGTGTTAATTATATTTGCCAACTCAGCATTCTTGGCGAAATTTGCAATTAGCAATGGCAAACTGAGGATAGCTGCGGCAAAGATAATTGGCATTACGCCACCTTGATTTAGCCGCAAGGGTAAAAAGCTCCGTTGCTCTGCCAAAACTCTACGACCTACTTGGCGACGAGCCGAAATAATCGGGATGCGGCGCATTCCTTCTTGGACAACCACAATACCAACAATGGTTGCTAAGAAAACTAAGATTAGTACGATGACGCGACCCACTGTTTCCCGACCGCCGACTTGCACCAAATCGATAGTATCGCCTAAAGCTTTTGGTAATGAAGCAACAATGTTGACAAAAATCAACAATGATGCTCCATTACCAATTCCCCGCTCTGTAATTAGTTCTGATGCCCACATGACGAACATGGAACCAGCTGTCAGAGCGATCGCGGTTTCAGCTACAAAGATTGGCCCTGGCTTTAAGGCAAATTGCTGGAGGAATAATGCCGAAAAAGCTGTACTTTGGATAATTGCCCAACACACAGTTACATAGCGGGTAATTTGCGATATTTTCCGCCGACCCGCTTCGCCTTCATTTTTCTGTAAATTTTCTAAAGAAGGAATTGCCGCAGTGAGCAATTGGATGATAATGGACGCATTAATGAAAGGTAAAATCCCTAAAGCAAAGACTCCCAAAGTCGAAAGTCCGCGCCCAGAAAATATATCCAATAAACCGAAGATGGAATTATTGCCCGAGATGGCGTCGTGAAACCGCCCTCGATCAATCCCTGGTACGGGCAGGAAAATTCCCAGGCGAACCAAAATTAAAACACCAACAGTGACAAGCAGCCTACCTCTAAGCCCGGCTGCTTGTGCCATCTGCATAAAAGTTTCTTGAGCCGTTGGGGCTTTGTCTCGACTGATCATAGAGTGCTACCTTTATAGTGAACCAGGCGCTGACAGCGAGTTGGCTTCCATTTAAGTGCGCTGTTCCGGCTCACTCATAAGACTTCACAACTACCACCAGCTGCCTCAATTTTGCTCCGAGCTGTACCTGTGAAAGCTGCCGCTTGTACCTTGAGCGGAATGCTCAATTCGCCGTTACCTAAAATTTTCAGTGGCCCTTTGACAGCAGTCAGGATACCTGCGGCTTTCAAGGAGGTCAAAGTTACTTCTGTATTAGCGGGAAGGGAGGCTAGCTTCTCTACATTAATCGTAGTGTAAATCTTCTGATTAACAATCGGAAAGCCTTTCAGCTTAGGTAAGCGGCGGTACAATGGCTGTTGACCACCTTCAAAACCAGGTCGAGTACCGCTACCAGAACGAGATTTTTGACCCCGCATACCTAGACCAGCACTAGCACCTTGACCGGCAGAAATACCTCTGCCTACACGCTTCTTGCGTTTCTTTGAGCCTTTTTGCGGCTTAACATCATGGAGTCTCATAAGTTATCAAGTTCTCATTTGTCGTTTGTCATTTGTCGTTAGTCATTTGTCATTTGTGATTCACTAATGAACGCCATTTGCTTCAACAGGGGGAACCCCACAACGCAGTGGCTCCTAATGACCAATGACTAATGACTAAATTAGATGTAGAGATTTTGAATAGGAATACCGCGATCTTCAGCGACTTCAGAAAGAGTCCGCAATGTAGATAAGGCATTGACTGCGGCTCTAGCATTGTTAAGCGGATTGTTGGAACCAAGTTGCTTGGCTAAAACGTTACGAACTCCTGCTAATTCCAACACAGTTCGCACAGCACCACCCGCAATTACCCCAGTACCAGGTGAAGCTGGACGCATAATCACTTTTGCACCGCCACCTACACCATCAATAGGATGGGGGATGGAGTTTGATTTGGTGATTGGGATATCAATGAGGTGTTTTTTGCCGTCAGCTACGCCTTTTTTGACAGCGCCAATTACATCTGAAGCTTTGCCTACTCCGACACCAACTTGACCGCGTTCGTTACCAACGACAACGATCGCTCGGAAACTGAGTTTTTTACCACCTTTGACGACCTTACTCACGCGGCGGATTTGGATAACCCGCTCTTGCCAAGTAGTTTCTTCTTTTTTGGCACGCTTTGTTCTACTTTTACGCTCTGTTGCCATATTTATGCTCTGGTGAACGTCATTTGTGAGCCAGTGCGGTCTTGGGGGTCTCCCCCATGAGTAACTGGCGTTCGCCCTTGGCGTGCCGGAGGCATCACCTGAAGGGTCTTTTGTCATTTGTCATTTGTCTTTTGTCATTTGTCCAATGACTAATGACCAATGACCTATGACTTTAGAAATCTAAACCAGCTTCGCGGGCTGCATCAGCTAGGGCTTTGACACGACCATGATATAAGTTACCACCGCGATCGAAGACTACTTTGGTAATACCTTTTTCTAGCGATCGCACTGCGATCAATTTACCAACTTGTACCGATGCGTCGCGGTTTGCACCTGACGCTAAACTAGATTTCAAATCTGGTTCTAAAGTCGATGCTGCCACTATGGTTTGATGCTGACTATCATCAATTACCTGGGCATAAATATGCTCATTAGAACGGAATACCGCTAAACGCGGACGTTCTGGGGAGCCAACAACTTTACCACGAACCCGGCGATGACGACGGTTTTTTGATTCTCTACGAGTAAGTTTCATTTCTACTTCTTACCACCCTTACCAGTCTTACCAGCCTTACGTCTTACCACTTCACCTGCATAGCGAATACCTTTACCTTTGTAAGGTTCTGGTGGACGAACGGCGCGAATTTTTGCGGCTGTATTACCTACAATTTCTTTGTCGTAGCCGCTAACAATTACGTTAGTGGTACCTTCAACTGCAAACTGAATTCCTTCAGGTGGTTCAATTTGCACCTGATGGCTGTAACCCATGTTTAAAACTAGGTTACGCCCTTGAAGTTGTGCCCTGTAACCAACACCTTGGATTTCCAAACGGCGCTGAAAACCAAGGGATACTCCCTCGACCATGTTGGCAACCAAAGTGCGGCTCAAGCCGTGCAGTTGCTTCGATGTCCGAGTTTCATCCCGGCGATTTACGTGCAATATTTCTCCCTCTTGAGAGAGTGAGACATTATCTCTGAGAGTGCGAGAAAGTTCTCCTTTGGGCCCTTTCACTACAATATTCGTACCATCGATCGCCACTTGAACTTTGGCGGGAATAGTAATTGGACGTTTACCAATACGAGACATTACTTTTTGTCCTTTGTTATTTGTCCTTTGCCTTTTGTTATTTATCCTTTGTCTTTTGTCCTTTGTCCTTTGCTTAAGACTAATGACCAATGACTAATGACTAATGACAAACGACTAATGACCAATGACTACCAAACGTAACAAAGCACTTCGCCACCCAAGTTTTGACGACGCGCTTCGCGGTCAGTCATAATTCCACTGGATGTCGAAATAATGGCAATGCCAATGCCGCCTAGTACTCTTGGTAATTCTTTTCTATTGGAGTAAACACGCAAGCCTGGCTTACTCACTCGCTTTAAGGCGGTGATTAGAGGCTGACGATTCTTACCCTTATATTTTAGGGAAATCACTAGGTTGTGTTTTACCCCTTCTTCTGCTTCTTCGATTTCAGCAATAAAGCCTTCCTCCCGTAGCACTTTGGCAATGCTGCGGGTCATTTTTGTCGCTGGCACTTGTGTCGTTTGATGCCGCGCCAGGTTGGCATTGCGGATGCGCGTCAGCATATCTGCAATTGTGTCGTTAGCCGCCATCGTTCCCTCTATAGATGAACTTACTGATCGCGAAAGGGCATTCCTAATTCTTTAAGTAAGGCGCGGCCCTCTTCGTCGTTTTTTGCTGTGGTGATGATGGAAATATCCATCCCACGCACTTGATCAACGCTGTCGTATTCGACTTCTGGAAAAATTAGCTGTTCTCTTACACCCAGAGTATAGTTACCCCGTCCGTCAAAGCTTTTAGGGCTAACGCCGCGAAAATCTCGAATTCTGGGCAGTGATAGGCTAACCAGTCGGTCAAAAAAGGCATACATCCGCTCGGCTCTCAGAGTAACCATGATCCCGACGGGCATCCCTTGACGAATCTTAAAACCTGCGATCGCCTTTTTCGCCCGCGTTACCACTGGTTTTTGACCGGTGACAAGCGCAATTTCGTTGATGGATGCTTCCAGTGACTTGGCGTTTTGAGCAGCTTCACCCAAACCTCGGTTAATAGTAACCTTTACCAACTTCGGTACTTGATGAACGTTGGTATATTGAAACTGATTGATCAGTTTGGGGACGATTGTCTCTTGATATAAGCTTTTGAGTCTTGTTGCTGCCATAGTTTTTTGTCCTGATATCCCTGGGCTTGGTCAGGGAACTTTTATTGTCCTTTGTTATTTGTCCTTTGTCTTTATTACTAATGACTAATGACTAATGACCAATGACTATTTATCCAGAATTTCGCCAGTTTTTTTAAGTTTTCTGACTTTTTTCCCTTCTGAAGTAAAGGTATAACAAACACGACTGGCAACGTTTTGCTTAGTTGAATAAAGCATGACGTTGGAGCTATGAATTGGGAATTCTTGGGTGACAATTCGCCCTGATTCCCCTTCTTGCTGGGGTTTGACGTGCTTGGTCTTGATGTTGACACCTTTGACGATGACTTTACTCAGTTGGGGAAGTGCCTGGACAATTTCACCAATTTTTCCTTTGTCTTTACCAGCAATCACTTGTACGGTGTCGCCAGTTTTGACGTGCATTTTGTGGAATACTTTGGGCGTACCTTGTTTGGTTGCCATTAAAGCACCTCCGGAGCCAGAGAAACAATTTTGGTAAAGTTTTTATCGCGCAGTTCCCGGGCAACTGGGCCAAAAACCCGTGTGCCTCTGGGATTACCGTCTTTGTTGATAATCACAGCAGCGTTATCATCAAAGCGAATACTCATGCCACTGTCACGAGATACGGCTTTCCGAGTGCGGACAATTACTGCTTCCACAACATCAGACTTTTTAACAGCCATGTTGGGTGTAGCATCTTTGACAACGGCGATAATTTTATCACCGATAAAACCATAACGGCGGTTGCCTCCACCTAAGACGCGGATGCACATTAATTTACGGGCACCGCTATTATCAGCGACATTTAAATAAGTCTGGGGTTGAATCACAATTATTCTCCCTTGTGGTGTTGTTAGCTTCTAACAACGATGAGGTTTAAGCGGGCTTGACGTTCAGGACTTCTGTGATTTTCCAGCGCTTGGTTTTGCTCAGGGGTCTAGTTTCCTGAATGCGAACGCGATCGCCTACTTTACACTTATTTTCTTCGTCGTGAACTTTATATCGTTGGGTGTTAACCACAATTTTGCCGTACTTGGGGTGAGGAGCGCGGTTTTCTATGGCAACTACCACAGTTTTTTGCATTTTATCGCTCACTACCAAGCCAACTCGTTCTTTAACTGCCATAATCTCCTACTTTTCTTCTTTAGCCGATTGACTTGCTGCCCGTTTGCGTTCTGTTTCTAATGTCAGCAATTGGGCTAGGCGATGTCGAGCCTGTCTGAACTGGTGGGGCTTTTCTAATTGTCTTGTGGCTTTTTGCAAGCGCAACTGAAATAGTTGTCTTTTGATGGCGACAATTTCATCAGAGAGCTTTTCGTCACTTAATTCTCTAGCTTCTGAAATCTTGGGAAGAGGCATAAGCTACTCCTGCTCCTGTGGTTGAGGGCGCACAATAAACTTGGTTTTTATAGGCAGTTTAAATGAAGCTAAACGCATAGCTTCCCGGGCGATTTCTTCAGTCACTCCACCGATTTCAAACAAAATCCGTCCTGGCTTGACTACCGCTACCCAAAACTCTGGATTACCTTTACCGGAACCCATCCGGGTTTCAGCAGGACGCATGGTTACAGGTTTATCAGGGAAAATCCGAATCCAGATTTGTCCACCCCGACGAATATAACGAGTCATTGCCCGACGAGAAGCCTCGATTTGCCGGGAGGTAATCCAAGCAGGTTCTTGTGCTTGGAGTGCAAAATCACCGAAGTTGAGGGTGCTACCACGGGTGGCTAGTCCCTCCATCCGTCCGCGCTGTTGTTTGCGGAATTTAGTTCTTCTAGGGCTTAACATGATTGGCTACTGGGTACTAGGTACTGGGGATTAGGGATTGGGAATTAGGGATCGGGGATTGAGAATTCTTACCCAGTCCCCAGTCCCCAGTCCCCAGTTCCCGTTTACCCTTCATTTGAGCGGTCTTCAAATTGCTGGCGACGACGTTGTTGTTGACGGCGACGGGGTTCGCGATCGCGATCGCGGGGATCTCGTTCGCGATCGCGGCTTGCTGGTGGTGGGGGTGTCTCTTCCTGTCCAGGAATAATTTCTCCCTTAAATACCCAAACTTTGATGCCCAAAATGCCGTAAACAGTTTTTGCCGTGCAATAAGAGTAGTCAATGTCAGCCCGTAAGGTATGTAAAGGTACTCTACCTTCACGAGTCCATTCTGTCCGGGCAATTTCTGCACCGTTGAGTCGGCCGCTGACTTGGATTTTAATCCCTTGAACACCAGCGCGTTGGGCCCGTTGAATCGATTGCCGCACTACCCGCCGAAACGAAACCCGACGTTCCAATTGTTGAGCAATGTATTCAGCAATTAGGTAGGCATCAGCATCAACTCGTTGAACTTCAACTACGTTAATGCGAATTTGGCGATTGCTACCCAACAGTCCTTGCAGTCCGGTTCGCAAGGATTCGATACCTTGTCCACCACGTCCTACTACTACACCAGGTCTAGCTGTACGTACTTCTAAGTCGATTTGGTCGGCTTTGCGCTCAATCCGCACTTCGGAAATCCCGGCGTTGTTTTGAGCCTGTCTACCCAGCTTTTGTTCTATGTATTGACGGAGTTTGTAGTCTTCTTGTAAAAGTTCTGGATAACGGTCAGGAACAGCAAACCAACGGGATTGATGTTCGTGTGTAATACCCAGGCGAAAACCAACTGGATGAATCTTCTGTCCCACGAATGCTTCCTCTAAGATTTCTTACTTTACGTAATTTATTCGTGTAAGCGTGCTTATTTTTCTGGGGCGGCTCCAACAGCCACAGTAATATGACACGTTGGCTTGCGAATTTGGTAAGCTCGACCTTGCGCTCTTGGTTGGAACCGCTTCAACGGTGGCCCTTGATCGGCGTAAGCCTGAGTAATCACTAATTTAGTCCGGTCTAACCCAGCGTTGTGTTCAGCATTAGCGGCAGCGCTTCTGAGAACCTTCAATATGGGTTCAGTGGCGCGATAGGGCATGAATTCCAGGATGATTAACGCTTCTCGGTAAGATCGCCCCCGGATTTGATCGAGTACCCGACGCACTTTGTAGGCCGAGATGCGGATAAAACGAGCGATCGCTTTTACTTCAGTAGTATTAGTAGCCATAATTTTCTCCAATTTTGTCATTTGTCATTTGTCACTTGTCACTTGTCTTTAGCTAATGACTAATGACTAATAACTAATGACTACCTACCCGCTTTTTTGTCGCTTTTTCCATGACCCCTGTAGGTGCGTGTCGGGGCAAATTCACCCAACTTGTGTCCTACCATTTGTTCGTTTACAAAAACTGGAACGTGTTGTCGTCCGTTGTGAACAGCTATGGTATGACCTACCATTAGGGGCAAAATTGTCGAAGCTCTTGACCAAGTTTTAATAACTTCTTTTCTGTTGTTGTCGTTGAGCTTTTCAATTTTTTTTAAGAGATGATCCGCAACGAAAGGACCTTTTTTTAGAGAACGACCCATAGTTCAATTTTGGATTTAGGATTTAGAAATTAGTAGTGAGGAGTGAGGAATTAGAAGTTAGATTTTACTCTCAACTCATAACTCTTAACTCCCAACTCTTTAAGACTCACGACCACCGCGACCGCGTTTAGAAGACTTCCGGCGACGACGCACAATGAATTTACTGCTAAGTTTTTTGCGATTGCGTGTCTTCGCGCCCAATGTGGGTTTACCCCAAGGTGTAACAGGCCCCGATCTACCGATAGGCGCTCTACCTTCACCACCACCATGTGGGTGATCCACTGGGTTCATGACGCTACCCCTAACCTTTGGACGGCGACCTTTCCAGCGATTTCGTCCTGCTTTACCTGCGCTCAGGTTTCTCGCATCGGTGTTGCCTACTTGTCCAATGGTGGCGTAGCATTCGCGCCGAATTAAGCGGACTTCTCCTGAAGGCAACTTGAGAGTTACATAATCACCTTCTTTTGCCACAACTTGAGCGCTAGCACCAGCAGCCCGCACGATTTGACCACCTTTACCAGGAGTCATTTCTACGTTGTGAACGCTAGTACCCAAGGGAATCCTAGATAGAGGTAAAGCATTACCATCTTCAAAAGGAGACTCAGGTCCAGAAATAATTATTGTTCCAACTTTCAACCCGTTGGGATGAAGAATGTACCGTTTTTCGCCATCTTGGTAATACAAAAGGGCAATTCGGGCATTACGGTTTGGATCGTATTCAATTGCTGCGACTTTGGCAGGAATATTATGTTTATCCCTTTTAAAATCAACGATCCGATAAAGTTGTTTGTGTCCGCCACCCCGGCGACGACTGGTAATCCGCCCGGTATTATTCCGACCTTTGGCGCGATGCTTCGAGGTAGTTAGGGATTTTTCTGGCTCGGTTTTTGTGATTTCCGCAAAGTCAGAAACTGTAACTTGGCGAGTGCTGGGGGTATAAGGGCGGTAAGAACGAGTACCCATAATCTATTTTGGATTTTGGATTTTGGATTTACTTAATTTCGGATTTTGAATTTTGGATTTAATGAGTGTTTAACTAATTACGACCATTGTTGGTACTTATTCAGTAAACTCCTCAATCTAAAATCTAAAATCTAAAATTCCTAGACTTCAGGGAATAGAACTTGTCTAATCTTTTCTTCATCCCCAGGTGCGACTGTAACAATAGCTCGCTTGTATTGGGGCTTATAACCGATAAATTTACCAACGCGCCGCTTTTTACGTGGTGGTAAGGTGGTGTTGACTTTTACAACCTTGACCTGAAATAAGTCTTCGATCGCAGCCTTGATTTCTGGCTTAGATGCCTTTGGAATTACTTCAAAGGTGTACTTATTCTGTTCCATCAAGATGGTCGCTTTTTCGGTGACGATTGGGCGACGTACTAAGTCGGCAAGATCGCGGGGGTCAAAGCTAGGCACTGTAGACCTCCTGAATTTTTTCTAGGGCTGATGCCGTAACTACAATTTTGTCAGCGTGCAGTAAATCAAAAACATTTAACTGGTCGGCTGCAATTAGTTTTAAATTTTCAATGTTGCGGCCTGACAAATAAACGTTATCTGTATCCGCAATTTCAGACAAAATTAACAGTGCCTTGCTTTCTGGCACTACTCCCCAACGAGCAAGTGCTGCCACTAAGTCTTTAGTCTTTGGGCGAGATAGCTCGGTGCTAAATTCTTCTACTACGATCAAGTCTTCAATGCGGCTCACAAATGCTGTCCGCAGCGCTAAACGTCGCTCTTTGCGGTTCAACTTAAGGTCGAAGTCTCTGGGTTTTGGCCCAAAGATCACACCACCACCACGCCACAGTGGTGAACGAATAGACCCTGCACGAGCGCGACCAGTACCTTTTTGCCGCCAAGGTTTACGACCGCCACCTCTAACTTCAGCACGAGTTTTTGTACTGGCATTTCCTTGACGAGCATTAGTCAATTGCCGTACTAAGGCGCGGTGTACAATGTGAGACGCTGTTTCTTCCTTGGCAACGCGCAATTCGAAGGTCGTCTCGCCGACCTGTTCTCCTTGCCAATTTTTAACTACGCTTTCAACCATCTTTCTTATTTGTCCTTTGTCCTTTGTCATTTGTCATTTGTCTTTTGCCATTTGTCTTTAGCCAATGACTACTGACTAATGACTTTTGACTAATGACTTTTGACTATCCCACTAATTTTGCAGGTACAACACTTACTAAAGCGCCTGGTTTACCAGGAATGGCTCCCTTAATTAGCAATAAATTGCGTTCTGCATCAACTCGCACTATGGTCAGCTTACGGATTGTGATGCGTTTCCCACCTAAACGTCCTGCCATCCGCTTACCTGGATAGACACGACCGGGTGTTGTACCAGCACCAATTGAACCTGGCGCTCTGTGGTTTTTGGAACCGTGTGACATAGGCCCACGACCAAAGTTGTTGCGCTTCTGGTTTCCGGCAAAACCGCGACCGATGCTTGTGCCGACTACATCGACAATTTGACCCGCACTAAAAATATCTGCTTTAATTTGTTGACCTAAGGCATAATCACTAGAACCATCGGTGTGATATTCATTTAGGTGACGCAATGCAGGGGCAGATGATTTAGCTAAATGACCCAATAGTGGTCTGTTCAGTGCCTTTGGTTTAACTTCGCCAAAACCAACTTGAATGGCAAAGTAACCGTCGGTTTGTTTCGTTTTAACTTGTGTAACGGTGCATGGCCCTGCTTGAATGACAGTCACAGGAATGGCTACTCCTGCTTCGTCAAATATTTGGGTCATGCCCAGCTTGGTGCCGAGAATACCTACAGACACAGTAACTGGTTCTCCTTTCTACTTGCTGACCTTGGAATTGGACTCTAGAGGACACGCTTTGTACGCATCAGTTTAGGCTGGGTTAGCCTGCGAAATTTGGAATGGCTTAAGTAAACCAATCCAAATGCTTTTGGGACACAACAAACCGTGTCCGTACTGCTTGGTGAATCTGTTTAGCTTCACTCAATAGATCACCAGAACAGCTACAATTCTCTTCTTTTTAGGAAGGAGTAACTTCTGGAATCAATGCAAGGCGCTACAGTTTTAAGCTGTGTGCAGCAATGCTTTCGTCCAAGCAATTGCTTTGGCACTTTCTGGAGGCAGCGCTGTCGGCGGGTTTTCCGATTGGTATACGCCTTTTTAGACGGTTTCCCGGAGGTTGGCTACTGCCGTGTTGCAGTTGGACTTAAGCGATTTTTACCGCCCAGTATCCGTTAACTGAGACTGACGTAATGCCATGAAACCAACATTGCTGCTCAGTTTTACTTCCTTAAATACCTTAAACTATTGTTTAAGATTTCGCCTGCCTTTTCAGAGGCACAGGAGTAAATTGACTCTGGAGCTTAGGATTGGCTTTGATTGTTCATCCATAAGTTCCAATGTTGACCTGAAAGCTTTCTTAGTTTACCAGTCTACGAGCAATCTGAGTTAGATTATCCAATTTGGATTAAATCATCAGCTTTTAATGCTAACACTACCTCAGAATGACAGTAAAATGTCTACCTAATTTGCGTGTTTGGTCACAATCTAATAATATAAATTATTTATTTATGTTTGTCCAGTAATTTAGAGAGCTATTTTTAGGGAGTAGGGGAAGAAGCAGGGGAGCGGGGGGAATAGCTAATGTCTAATACCCAAACAAAATGCTTTTAATCTATCGGTTCAGGGTAAATAATAGAGATATCTAAGTGGGATAACGACAAAAATCTATGGCACTAATTACCACTGGCAACGGTTTGATCCGCGATTTGGAAAAATTTGGCGCTCTTGGAGTGTATATACCTCTGGAAGGGGGTTATGAAGGTCGATATCAGCGCCGACTCCGCGCAGCTGGCTATACTACCCTCCACATTACTGCAAAGGGACTGGGCGATATAGCTGCGTATCTCACAAGAATTCATGGAGTCAGACCTCCTCATCTTGGTAAGAAAAGTACTGGTAGTGGTGCGGCAGTAGGTCAAGTGTACTATTTACCACCAATTCTCAGTTCTCATCTAGAACAGTTACCACCAAAATCAAAAGGGCTGGTCTTGTGGATTATTGAAGGGCATATTCTTTCCAATGAGGAACTTGAGTATTTAACGAATTTGCCTCAGTTAGAACCACGAGTGAGAGTAGTAATTGAGATGGGTGGCGATCGCTCTTTCCGTTGGACTTCTCTAGAAAAAACTCTGTTAGCTAGTTAGTCCTTGGTCATTGGTCATTAGTCATTTGCTTAAAACTAATGACTAATGACTCAATTCAATCAGCATTTCAATAATGCTGAGTCGAAAACCACAAGATAAAAATAGCCGCCGTGAAGCTTCGTTAATAACTGCTGTATCTAGACGAATTTGTTTAACGCCCATCTCATGAAAGCGTTCAATACTGAGCTGAGCATCACCATCTGCCGCGTAATTCCGTTTTGGCGATGTTCTGGCTCAATCCAGATATCATGGATAAAAGCAAATTCTTGTAACCGATAAATTGGTATTTCTCGCTCAATTGTCGCCACGAGAAACCCAACAAGTTGCCCTTCATTTTCGGATACTAGAAATATACTGCGCTCGCTATTTGCTAAACGTGTCAACCATTGTTCATAACGCTGTTCTGGATTCGGTAGAAAACCATATTTGGCAGAATCCCAAGACTCATGCAAAGCACAAATTTTGGCAACCATTGGTAAAACTGCGGGTACATCAGCTATGGTAGCGGGACGAATCAGCATAGGTTCTAGAATTTGTTGCAGAAATGGTAGAAGTGGCTCAGTTTGTAATGAAAGTTTTAATCTTGTTGGTGAGCGAATTTATAACCACCCCACAGAGAAAGCGCGATCGCGATCGCTAGCAAAATCGGTATGCTATACCAAGGAAACTGGGATAAGGGTAAATGGGCTGCTGCACGCAGTCCGATGCTGGCGTAGGTGAGTGGTAACAGGTAAACTACGACTTTGAGGGCAGCCGGTAATGTACCAGGGTCAAAGAAGGTTGCCCCCAAGAATGACATGGGGATAATTATAAAATTGTTGTAGAGTCCGACTGATTCGAGCGATCGCACACTCAACCCTACAATCACCCCTAATCCAGCAAATACCGAACAATTTAGCACTACCAATAGTAAAAATAGTGGGTTGAGAAAATTCCAGTTTCCAGTCAACAGCAGCGCTACCAAAATCACAGAACCAGATGTCATCAACCCCCGTACTACTCCTGCTAGCATTTTTCCGATATGCAACGCTAAGGGATGTATGGGAGTTAACAGCAATTCCTCGAAGGTTTTGCTAAATAGCCTGTCTCCACAAATCGAAAATGTCGTTCCACCAAAGCTAATTGTCATTGACGATAGCGCTACCATCCCCGGTAATATGAATTCCAAATAGTTATTATAGTTACCACTAATCCCTGAGCCTGGTTTGATGGAACTACCCAAACCTAAACCAAAAGCTAAAATATATATCAGTGGGGATATTAAGCCTGATGCAGCAACTTGTACGATTCTTACACGTAAATCTAACCAATCTCCCCAAAAAATAGTCAGACTATCAGCTAGGAAAATTTGGAGTTGCGAAGTTTTGAACCTCTTGGCCGAAAGTAGCGCTCTTTGAGATGTCACGTGCTTTCTATTACTTATCAAAATTTCATTAAGTATTAATTTACATTGTTTGACATATCAATTACTAGGGGGAACAAAAATATCCCATCCTAAAAATTTAAAATTAACAACAAAAGCCTGGGAATCAAAGCATTCTGACTGCATTAATTTTGAAAATTCAATTAGTACTATCTGACAAAAATCAAAAATATGGTATAATTTAGTCGCAAAATATAAAGCCAATTAAGCAACTTAAACAGGATAAAGAGTCATAACTAATAACAATTCGTTAACGATCTAAATAAAGAAAATACTCACCAATTATTCAAGATATAAACAACAGACGATAAGGTTTAAATTTTGGTCAAACAAGAAGCAAATCAAGTATTTTCAGTAGTTTAAAACTAATATTGGTTCGGACTAAGGGCTAGAACCGCTTATTCACAACCTTTATTTTCGTATACTAAGTTACCTAAACAAGTTATTATTTTTCTCATTTAACAAGAATATCGCAGAGAAAATTGCAGGCAATTACAGTCAAGACTAGGCATACTGAAAATAGAGAGAAAACTTTAGACCACTCCCTCCAAAATCGACGTGAAGGTGATTAAGCAACAATGAGACGTAAACCCCCTGGTAGATCGGCTACTACTTCTAAACCCTCTATTTTCCAATCCCCTATGTTTAACCTCTTCACCATCGCAATTATGGGAGGGGTGTTAATTTTGGGAATTGGAATTGGCATTGCTTTTAGTTCTACAACAACGTTAGCCCCATCAAATGTGGCTTCCCGCGAATTCATTGACACCAAAGCACCAAACCCGGAAATTTGTGTGCAGTATGGAGCCAGCGCGATGGTGATGGACGCTAGACTGTTTGTTACTCTCAACCCTTTTAATGTTTATGTTGCCCAACCGAGTATGCGTCCTGGATGCGTGATCCGACAAAATAACTGGGCGCTTTTAGAGAACCGCAAACTGGTGACATCGGATCAGGTAAATGAGTGCAAAAATCGCCTGAATACCTTTGGATTTACAGGTAACTTAGACAGTGGCCAACCTGATATTAGGTGTATATATCAGAATGAAGCTGCTCAAAACTTCTTTACGGCTCAACCTGGAGCAGTGGGAACGCCTCAAGAAACGGATAGATTTTAGATTTGGGGATTGGGGATTGAGGATTGGTTATTGGTTATTAATTCTTCTCCCTCACTCCCTCATCTCCCCCTTCTCAAGAACTGCTCCCCAGTCCCTAGCGATCGCATCTGCTCGCATCAGATCGTGGTTACTCATCGCGGATAATGGTTAAACCTAAAGCTTTGTAGGCACTCAGCATACTATTAGATACTGTAGGTGCTGTTACAAGGTAAGTCAGGGCGCAAATGGACTCCACTAGATAAGGAGCAGCCGTGTCCAATTTTTCTGCTGTCACTAATCCTACTACCTCGGCCGATCCAGCAATCATGGCTCGTTTAACGTGGGCTTCGTCTAGGTTAGGCACACTAATCCCAATCTCTGGATGCAAACTGCAAACCCCCAGCATACACAAATCTGCACGAATCATCCGTAATGTCTCAATCGTAACAGTACCCACATTCACCAAGGCTTTTTTGTAAAGTTGTCCACCTAACATCACAACCTCTATATGGGGATGTTCTGCTAAAGCAAGAGCAATTGGCGGACTATTTGTGATCACTGTCGCGTGCAAATCTAAGGGCAAATGTCGTGTCACTTGGAGAGTTGTTGTACCTCCATCTAAAATCACCACCTGTCCTTTACAAACTAATTTTGCTGCTGTCCGAGCGATCGCTTCCTTTTCTTTTGGCGCTTGCTTTTGGCGATCGGCATAACTGGCGGTGGCTGGAGATTTAAGGAGCGCTCCCCCATGAACGCGTTGCAATAATCCAGTTTCTGCTAGTTCTCGCAAGTCCCGCCGAATCGTATCCTCAGAAACCTTCAGAACAGCACTAAGTTCTGTCGAAAGTACCTTTTTATCACGACGCAGAATTTCTAAGATGAATTGTCGTCGTTCAGCAGTTAGCATAATTAATTTTCCTGAAATTGCGTTTTTGAACTTGAAATTGCACGTTTGTGAGTTTATACTTATTGAAAAGCAGCAACTTCAATTGAATTCAATCACGTTCATGCATAGCTGAATGTGTTGATTTTGACATTTGATGAAACCAGATGGTTCCAAGTGGTTGGTCTTAGCTCCCAATCTGACAATTTAGGTCATCTGGAAAAAGCCACGAAAAACCTAACCCCCTAACCCCCTTCCCGACGCGGGAAGGGGGAAATTTCAAAGTCTCTCTCCTTTTAGGAGAGAGATTTAGAGAGAGGTTTTCCACATAACGTCAAAAGTCAGAGTTCACAATTCCCAGTCCCCTTTAATAAAAAAACCATGACTATTATTAATACCCAATTTCCAATCGATCTCGGTGCTTACCAATTTTTAGCGCTCAATCCAGCCAATTCGAGCCTTACAGATGAACAGCGAAAGACTTTAAAAGCAAATATTCAACTCTGCCGGGATGCGATCGTCTTTTTTACCGCGACTGGCGCTGCTAGCGGAGTGGGCGGTCATACTGGCGGGCCTTATGATACAGTTCCAGAGGTGATGATTCTCGATGCCTTTTTCCGGGGAGCATCAGAGCAATTTGTACCGATTTTCTTTGATGAGGCAGGACATCGAGTTGCTACTCAATATTTGATGGCAACGTTGCATGGTGACTTACCTGCCGAGCAACTTTTACGTTATCGCCAAGCACATTCTCATCTGCCAGGACACCCCGAACTGGGACTAACCCCTGGTGTGAAATTTAGTTCTGGTCGCCTGGGACATCTTTGGCCCTACATCAATGGTGTGGCGATCGCAAATCCAGGCAAAGCAGTTTTTTGTCTCGGTTCCGATGGCTCACAGCAAGAAGGCAACGATGCTGAAGCTGCTCGCTTGGCTGTTGCTCAACATCTCAACGTCAAGTTGATAATTGATGACAATGATGTAACGATCGCTGGACATCCTTCTAAATATTTACCTGGTTTCAGCGTCGCCAAAACCTTAGAAGGTCACGGTTTGAAAGTACTTCAGGGAGATGGCGAAGACTTAGACGATTTATACCGTCGCCTGTGTGAAGCTGTGAATACTCCCGGAGCGATCGCTATCATCAATAAACGCCCGATGTGTCCTGGGATTGAAGGTTTAGAAGGCTCTACTCATGGTCATGATGTAATTTCTGTAGATTTAGCAATTAAATATCTAGAATCTCGCGGACAAACTGCGGCGATTGAATACCTGAAGAGGATTGAAAAACCCAAGCAAACATATACATTTCTGGGTTCCAGTGACAAATGGGGCGCTAACCGCAATGTCTTTGGTGAAGCCGTGGTAGCTGTCCTCAGTCGCATGAGTGAGGCGGAGCGTAAAGAAAAAGTCAAGGTCATTGATAGCGATCTAGAAGGCTCCTGTGGGTTGAAGAAAATTCACGATACATACCCTGAAATATTTATTTCTTCAGGCATCATGGAACGGGGCAATTTCTCTGCTGCTGCTGGATTCGGAATGGAAAAGGGCAAGCAAGGTATTTTTGCGACTTTCAGCGCCTTCTTAGAAATGTGTATTTCAGAAATCACAATGGCACGGCTGAACTATTCTAATGTCTTGTGCCACTTTTCCCATGCGGGTATAGATGACATGGCAGATAACACCTGCCATTTTGGTTTGAACAATATGTTTGCTGACAATGGCTTGGATGATGGCTATGCAACACAGTTGTACTTCCCGGCAGATATTAATCAAATGACAGCTTGTGTAGAAGCTGTGTTTCATGAGCCTGGATTGCGGTTTATTTTCTCCACTCGTTCCAAAGTGCCCAATATTCAGGACAGTAACGGTAATGATTTATTTGGAAGTGGCTACAAATTTGTTCCTGGTAAAGATGAGGTTGTCCGAGAGGGAACGCAAGGCTATATCATCAGTTTTGGTGATGCTCTCTACCGTGCCGTTGATGCTGTAGAGCATCTTAAGCAAGAAGGGCTAGACGTTGGTTTAATTAACAAAGCAACTTTAAACATCATTGATGAAGAAATGATTACCAAAATTGGTAATGCTCCTTTTGTGCTTGTAGTAGAAGCCTTCAATCGGCGGACTGGTTTAGGCAGCCGTTTCGGTTCTTGGCTGCTAGAGCGCGGGTTGACTCCCAAATATGCCCATTTAGGAACTCATAAAGAAGGTTGCGGTGGTCTGTGGGAACAGTACCCATATCAAGGTATCGATCCAGTCAGCATCATCAATAAGGTGAAGGAATTAGTTGGAAAAAGGTAATAGTTGCTAACTGGACAAATATCTAAGGAATAAGAATTAAATAACATACAATTTATGTCCGGTCCTTACCTCACCCTCAATCCCTCTCCTTTATAAGGAGAGGGAAGCTAGATACGGAATGAAGTTTTGCATTTTATTTAATCCACGTTCCTAAATTAGGGCATGGGGCATTGGTTTGATTTCTGCAAGCCGCACACTCGTGACTTCCAGTCATGAGTTAGGCGTTCCATATTTCTATATTTAGAATACCAGATGGTTGCGTATTATTGTAAGATTATCACAGAGAAATATCTATTAGAGAGATGCAAAAAGCGTTTAAAGTTACACTAATTCCTAATCACAATCAAGAAGTCTTAATTAATAAGACAATTGGTTGTGTAAGGTTTGTGTATAACCGCTTTCTGGCATTGAGAAAAGAACTATATAGTACTGAGCAAAAAACCTTAAACTACAATGGTTGTAGTCAGCAGTTAACTTTACTCAAAAAAGAGATTGAATGGCTCAAAGAGGTAGACAAGTTTGCCTTACAGAACTCACTTAGGAATTTAGAGACAGCGTATAAAAACTTTTTTGCTGACTTCAAGAAAGTTAAAGGTAGAAAAAACTTAGGCTTTCCTAAATTCAAAAAGAAGTATGGATGCAAACAGTCCTACAAAACCAACCTGACTAACGGTAATATTCAGATAATACAAAATCGTTTAAAACTTCCCAAGATGGGATGGGTAAGGTTCCACAAGTCTCAGGATATCGCTGGAACGATTGTAAACGTTACTGTAACTCGCACTTCATCGGGTAAATATATTGCTAGTATTCTGTGTCAAACAGAGATAGAGAAACACTCTCAAGTTGCTCAAAATATTGGTTTAGACTTGGGGATTAAGTCTTATCTCGTTACCAGCGACGGTGAGGTTGTAGATAATCCCAAATATTATCGGACACAAAAAAGGAAGCTACGCAAGGCACACAAAAAACTATCCCGCACTGTAAAAGGTAGTAGGAATAGAGCCAAAGTGAAAATCAAGCTGGCTCGTACTTACGAACGCATTACGAATTTGAGAGATGACTTTCTGCATAAGCTATCAACTCGTTTAATCAAAGAAAATAGTATTATCTGTATCGAGGATTTGCGAGTTGCCAACATGGTAAAGAATCAAAAACTAGCACTGAGTATTTCAGACGCTAATTGGTCTAAGTTCGTTGCCATGCTCGAATATAAAGCTTTGTGGCATGACAGAATTGTACAGAGAGTTGGCACATTTTATCCTTCGTCTCAGACTTGCAACTGTTGTAGTTTTATTAACCCATTGGTTAAAGATTTAAGGTTGCGTGAATGGTCTTGTCCACAATGCAATAGTTATAATTCGAGGGATAAAAACGCAGCGCTTAATTAAGTGAGGGTTTGAGATTACTAACCGCCGTCGGTACGCCGGAGGTTATAAAAAACGCCTGTAGAGAACTTGTAAGTCCTGAAGTAATTCAGGCAGAGATCGTTGAAGCAGGAATCACGCCACTTTTAGTGGTGTGAGGTTCAATTTCCATGCCCTATTTATTTTTGGGTAAAGGTTGACCAAACTCGATTACCTGGGGATTGGAAACATTGGGGGTTGTTGGAACTGGAAATTCTGACACACCAGAAGGAGGAATGTTATTCAAGTTACCGAGTTGATTTGGGAAAGAAGGAGGGGGAAGAACCAAAGCAGGTTGTTGAGAGGATGTATTCGGAGTTAGGGGAGGTACAGTGACAAAAGGCTGTCCTGAGTTATTAGTAATTGTTGAGGGTAGATCGTTTGATATCGGCGGAATTGTGAGTAAGGGCGCTTGTAAATTAGTAGTAGTTACGGGTAGGTTACTAGGCTGCTGTGGCTTATACAGTGTTTGAGATTGTTTCTTAGATGAAGATGGGGAATTTCCTAGTTTCACGGCAGTAGTTTTACCAGAAAAAACCGGACGTAATACCCAGCGAGTGGAGTTTTTTCGGGAAATGGGTTGCAGTTGTACCTGTTTAGGATTAAAAACAATTCCTGGTGCTAAATCTAAGACAATGCGTGTGTCATTTGCGTTCAATTGAGAAACACGAATACTTTTGATTGCTCCAGAATAATTTTGTTGTGTGGAAACTTTGCCCAACTTAGTATTCGGTAAATCTAGAACAAGCCGAGAGGGTTGGGCTAAGTAGAAATAATGAGGTATTGTGCCTGCTGAGAGGGTGATTTCGAGTTGCTGTGTCTTGGGTGAAAACCGCCAATTATCTAGCTTTGCCCCAGGTGTAGCAGCAGTAGTGCAAGTTTCGAGGGCGATCGCTACCCAAAAGCCTAATAGACTGATGTTAAATAGTTGCTTGCGCCATTGGCAAAATAGCCTAGTCTTTAGTCCCTGATTCATTCTTTTTATCTGCTCCATAAAACCCATACAATGCGATCGCATTGCTTTTTAACCAATATTGGGGTCAAGTCCCCATCCCATAAGGGTTAATTGTTTTGTGTTGTGGTTGAAATCCCCACGCGCATTACATAATTACGAATTACGAATTACGAATTACGAATTATTTAATCCCCACTCCCCACTTCATCACTTCTGAGATTTCTCCTCGGCTTTTTGGGGCACAGCAGTAAATTTCCGGGTTTGTGGAATGTCATTTACGGTTAATTGACCTGTCAGATTACCTTTATCCACAAGTTGCATTTGAATTGTGACTGAGTTCAGCGGATCGTTTTGGGAGTGAGGAATATTACAAAGGATTGATTTGCCAACTTTCCCAGATAAATTTAATTGTTGATTTCTGAAGATGCCTGCCAGAGAGTGCTTTTCGTCAGTATCGGCTTTAGCATTTGCCGGTAATACAGAGGCATTTAAGTAAATACCCGACTGCTCAATGTTTAACGTTAGGGTATCCGATTTTTCACAGTTAGGCAAATTCTCTGACAGGGTTAGACGATAGCGGCCGTTAACGGCAGGAGGAGCCTTAAGATTGTTTTCCCCATAAACGCTGACAGTTTTAAACAACAGTAGCACTGAAACTATTGCTACTCCGTAAAAAGCTAAAGATTTGAAGTTGAAATGATTCATGTTCTCAACTCCTCAATGTTGGTTCTTGACTACTAACTTCAGGAAGCATAGAGGCAAGGTGAGCGGTAACTTGACTGTAGCGGCGGGTAATCAGCAACGAAGAACGACATTGGATAGCTAGTTGATCTGTATATCTTCCCAAGGTTTGGCGCTCGATACCCCACGCGCGGCTGGTGCCAGCAATAGTTAAGTCAACACCTTCTGAAGCTTGAATTACAGCTTGGATTGGTTCTGGGGCTTCGAGAATTTTGATTTCAATGCGATCGCGTACACTGGTGGGCAATTGCTCCATCATTGCGTTCAGTTCGTAGCTCAATTCTTCCTTGGTATGATTTGCTACTATTTGCAATATCTGTAAAATACAAGTCTCACGATTGATTAGCAGTCTCAGAGCTAGTATTAGTGCTAAATCATCATGGATATTGGCAGAATAAGGTACGAGTAAACTTTCTAATTGCTCTTTACCTTTATCTACAAATACTGCTACATCTACTGGTGCGGTGGTAAGCATTTGTCCAACTCTTCCACCTAAACGATTACTACTAAAAGCTGGCCGATGCCAACCCACCAGAATTAAATCAACTTGTTCTAATATGGCAATTTGTGCGGTTTCGCGGGCAACGTTGCTAGATATGCGAACGATAGGATGCACGCAAGAACGAGTTTCTGGCGGTTCGAGAGTATTAATCAATTCTTCTAGTTGGTGGCGGCGCTGGGCAATTAATCGATCTGCTTCAACTGGGGTACTTTCAAAGGCATAGTCTTCTTGAAATTCAATCAGGCTAAGGGGGTTAACAACGGCAGGATATCGATAATTAAGAGCAACACCGACGGCGGGCTGTGCCAAGGCTACTGCTAACTGTACTAAACCTTTTTGGGTACTGGGATTAGCTACCGGCACCAAAATTCGGAAAGGATGAGGAGAAGGTTTACCTCCAGCAGAGGTATCTATACCTGTTACTGCTTCCGATTCCGGTTCCACAACATCTAACCTGATTAGCTTTTTCGGATATGTCCATTCCAGCAGTGGCGAGGTCATGAATGTAGTTACCAATGCCATAATTACCAGCATGGTAAATATTAAGGGCGAAATTACCCCTAACTCTAGACCAATATTTAGCACTATTAGTTCGGTTAAACCGCGAGTATTCATTAACCAACCGAGTGCCGAGGCTTCCCGCTTACTAATGCCACTAACACGGGCTGCGACATAAGTACCAACATATTTGCCTGCGATCGCCACTCCTAAAACCAACGCACACAAAAGCCACAATTCGGGACGGTTGAGCAAGCCAATTTGTGTCTTTAAACCACTGTAGGCAAAAAATATTGGCAGCAAGAATATCAGCACAAAATCTTCGGTTTTTACTGCTAATTCCCGCACTAAATCTTCATTTTTGGGCATTGCTGCTCCCAGTAAAAATGCCCCAAAAATTAAGTGAATACCAATTAGTTCGGTAATTAATGCCGATGCAACCACACCCATATAAATCCCAGCCAGCAGTAATTGGCTGAGTCGTCCTGCACGGAGGTAGTGTTTGGCAAGGCGCTGGAGGAACCAACGTCCCGCCGTCAACATCAAGCCGATGTAAACGATGCTGGCGATAATTGTGGGTATAGCACCAGCAAAGTCACCAGTTCTAGCTACTGCGATCGCTACTGCTAACAAACACCAAGCTGTCACATCGTCCACGGCTGCACAAGTTAACGCCAAGGTTCCTAAACGGGTTCCTTGTAAATTGTTTTCAGTAATGATTCGCGCCAACACTGGAAAGGCAGTAATGGACATTGCCGCCCCCAAAAACAAAGCAAAGGCGGTGAATGATACACTGGCATTAGAAACTAGGGGATAAAGGATTACCGCTAGCAATGTTCCTAAAGAAAACGGCACCAAAATGCTGACATGAGAAGTTAAAATAGCTACTTCCAATTGTCCGCCGAGGTATTTGGGATTTAGTTCTAGCCCAATCAAAAACATGAAAAATATTAGTCCCACCTGAGACAAAACATTTAGAAAAGGAATAGTTTCTGGTGGAAACAAGGTAACTGCTAGATCGGGAGCAACTAAACCAAATAAAGAAGGGCCGAGCATAATGCCGGCGACAATCTCACCAATTACTAGCGGTTGCTTAATGGAACGAAATGCTAGCCCTACTAGCCTTGAAAGTCCAATAACAATCAGCACCTCAACCAGAACAAGAATAACTATGTGCATGGTTTCCTCACAATTAACTATCTGGTTTCTCTAAGATAAATCTTTAAAAGATCGAGAATTTTCAAGTTCGTTAGATACAACCAAGATTAATTTGCACTTAGTTGTAATGTCAATTACTGAGAGGACGCAGTTGCAGAGATGAAAAAGTAATTATAATGATTCTAATAGCTAAATGTAGAATAACTCCGAATTATCTAAACAAAAAATAGATAATTGGTATTGGTTTCGTAGTATTCCTTAAAAGCAGGCACTAATAAATTAGCCGTTATATAGGACTGCTATTTGATTTTTGGACAAGATTAAGTACACATCTATATCCTTATTTTCTGTTAACAGTTCTCTAGCTTCGCAGATAATTTCAGGAATGAAATCGGATTACTCTACCTTAGAGTCTAAGCGGATAATTTTACCCAACGCCTATGTAATTAATATCAGTAAATTTGGAATTGTTTTCTATTTATATTTACTTAAGCAGAAGATTTATCATAGCTTGTACCGTGCAATAAAAAGGCAATCAGTGGTGATGCCATGAGTGTAGTAATGACTGCCATAATAACCATTATAGTGAATAAAGTCGGAGTAATTATACCTTGCTCAAGACCAATATTGAGGATGATTAACTCCATCAAACCACGAGCATTCATCAGAGCGCCAATAGTGGCAGATTCGCGCCAATTTTCCCCCGCCAATTTTGCAGCCAACATACAAGCAACACCTTTACCGAGAATTGCGATCGCAATAATTAAGAGTGTAACTCCCCATAAAGTAGGTGTGTTTACCAATCCAATTTGAGTGTTCAGTCCAGAGAAGACAAAAAATATCGGTAGCAAAAAAGAAGTAGTTAAAAACTCAGTATATTGGCGAATTTGTTGGGCGAATTCTCCTCGTGGTGTCACTGCTCCCAGCACAAAAGCGCCGAATATTGCATAGATACCTGTGATATCGGTAAACCACGCACAAAACATCAAAATTATCAACATCAAAGTTAGAGTTTGTCTATTCACACCTGCATCGCGTTTTGTCATGCGTGCGAACACTCTCAATAGAGGTTGACCGAGAAAAATTGCAAATAATATATAGCAAATGCCACCACCAATTGCTAATATGGCAATGCTCAGAGAATTTTTCACGCTAGCAAGGACGATCGCTAGCAAACACCAAGCAACTCCATCATCTACCGATGCTGCACCTAAAGCCAACGTACCAAAGCGGGTTTGTGCAAGACCGCGTTCGTAAAGAATACGAGCTAACATCGGAAATGCTGTAATTGTCATCGACGCACCCAGATACAAAGCGGCTGACCAAGGCGTTACCTTTGGTTGAAAGAAATCGCCATTGTGATAAAACCAAAAAGATGCGATCGCTCCTAAAATAAAAGGAGTAAAAATCCCAACAGCAGATAGCAAACTTGCACTTTTGATATGATGTTTTAAGAGTTTGGTGTTGAACTCTAAACCAATCAAAAACATATAAATTACCAACCCAATCTGGCTGATAGCATATAGAATTGACATCGACGGATTGGGTATCTTGAGTCCGACAGCAGTGATGATTGGAAGCTTAGGAAAAAGCCATTGCTGAAAATCCGGTGCAATCAATCCCAAAAGTGATGGCCCTAGCATTACGCCTGCAATCATTTCGCAAACAACATCAGTTTGACCAAGATAACGCCGTCCTAGAATCGTCACGATGCGACAAGTAGCTAAGATAATTGTGAGTTGCAAAAATAGCTGAATAATCAGATCAAAATTTGACATTGCACTTCCTTAATTTGCGTCTCTGCATTGAAAACTTTGATTCCGGTTCCCCCTTTTGTAAGGGGGGTTAGGGGGGATCTAAAAGTGCCTAAAATCACGGCGAAATACTTTTCAAACATGCTCTTAACGATCGGTCTTTAAGTGGACACAATATTACAACCACTCACCACCCCGGAAACGCCAACGGAGGAAAATAATTCGCATCAGGCTTTGTGAACTAATAAAAACTGCTAGCCACACGACGCTATAGTGCAATAAAAAAACTGCTAGAGGTAATTCTTCTTTAGGTAAAGGTATTGGTAAAAAGCCAAATAGTTTTACTCCACAGAACACAAATGCTAATTCCCATATACCAGCTAAAAGTTGATAAACTGCGGGCCAATCCCTATCCCATCGGGATTTCTGAAGATGGTTATAAAGCACATCCCAACCTAAGCCAAAGACGGCGACATAACCAAGTATCCAAAAATAAACAGAGTTAGCGCCAGGGCCAATCAAACCCAGTGCAAAAGGCAAAGATACAAGTACGCCGACAGTTAGAATTAATAATAATCGAGTTTGCCAACGACCAAATAAAGTTGGTGTCATAAGAGTGATTAGTTAGGATTTAAGAGACGCGATTAATTGCGTCTGTAATGAAAAGAGAAAAATTAGAGTTTTTATAGATTGATTATCAAAGGATGCTACATCGACTCTCGTTCATAAATTAGTTAAGATTGTGGTACTTTTGCGAAGATAGCGAATACGAGAATATAGGCTAACTCGAAAGCACCAACATATCTATAATTAGGATGGTTTAAGATGATAATTAAATTCAGAATGGTAAGCTGCATTGGCAAAGCTTACTGAATGTATCGCATCCCAGTCGATCGCATCTTCTAACAAAGCTTGATAACCAAGTGTATTGGGATGAAGACCATCTTCACTCAGACGTTTAAGCCGCCAGTTTTCACCGCGTTCCATCCACTGCTCAAAAATATCCAAATAGGGAATCTGTCGTTTGCTGCAAGCAATTCTAGTTGCTTCTTTGTAGCGGTACTGATCGGCATGATTATAGTAAAAACAATCTAAAAATGGCATCTTGGCTTCATCTACTGGCACCATGCCCACAAATAACACAGGACAGAGTTGTTGTGCTAAATCTAGCAGAGAACCAATTTCTTTTTCAAATAGGGTAAAATCTGTGTAAGTTCGACCATCGGGACGCGCCAACCGCGCTGAGTCGTTCACGCCTACGGATAAAATAATCAAGTCGGGGACACGATTTCGCAGTTCACCCCGGTGGCGAAATTCAACTTCTAGCCTTTGGGCTACTTGTTGCGTGCGATCGCCTCTTACGCCTAAATTATAAAGAACATGACCGGCACTATCCGGCAACATCCACCATCGCCGTAGTTGCTCGATCCAGCCTCCTTTTTCTGGATCGCCGAATCCATAAATTAAGCTGTCCCCCAGTGCGACAATCTTCATTGGCTGAAAGTGATTTGGCGGTACAGACAGCTGCATTGAGGAAGAAGCTATAAATGTGTGCATTTAACAACTATATTTTATATCTTTACAAGATTCTATACATTTCTATACCATAGATGACTATCTTTAGTGTCTAAGCATCTATGAGGTTTCTATTTGTCGATTATAGTTGCAAGGTTAATATCATCGCAGTTGAGCCTCAAGTCTGCGTTAGCAACAATCCTAATAGTCTCCCCTTGCATCTGTAGCTCTGAACCCACGCATGTAATGGATGCAATGCAGTCGTGAAATGTGGCCCGCACCTTTACCAGTAGGAATGGAGTTGCAAATATTACTTTAATTCAGGGTGCGATCGCATTCTTTGAGGAATTTCCTAGAGGTGAAGAGAAGCAATCAGAAAATATAAAGTTATGTAAATTAAATTAACAAACATAACAATAAATTGTAATAAATAATGATGCGGCAGCATTGTATAAAGAGAACTTGGAAGTAAAAAACAACATCTTAATCAGGTTTTCCAGTCATTCACAGAAGTTTTAAGTTTTTTAACAAAAGTTTTAATCTGAAAGCCTGGAGATCGTAAACTTATTTCTTGGATGTCTGTTTTAAACCTTTCGTAACTCGTCAGGCAGTGCTGACATCAAAAAAAAGCTGAACCATTCAGTTTTGAGTCCAATTATTCTTAACCGAGCAAAGTAGGAGATTTAACGCAATGGTTTTAGATGCATTTGCAAAAGTAGTTTCCCAAGCTGATACACGTGGGGAATACCTCTCCGATGCACAATTGGATGCATTGAGCGAACTAGTAAAAGATGGTAACAAGCGTGCAGATGCTGTTAACCGGATTACCAGCAATGCTTCCGCTCTAGTTGCTGCTGCGGCTCGTGATTTGTGGGCAGAACAGCCCCAATTGATCACTCCCGGTGGTAATGCTTATACCAGCCGTCGCGCTGCTGCTTGCATCAGAGACTTGGACATCATTCTTCGCTACATCACTTATGCAATCTTTGCTGGCGATTCTAGTGTTCTAGATGACCGTGCCCTCAATGGTTTGCGTGAAACCTACTTGGCATTGGGAACCCCTGGAGCTTCAGTTGCTGTTGGTATTCAAAAGCTGAAAGCAGCTTCCCTAGCAATTGTTAACGACACAAACAACATCACCAGAGGCGATTGCAGCGCTTTAGCATCTGAAATAGCTAGCTATTTCGATCGTGCTGCTTCAGCAGTAGCTTAAGGCAGATATTGCTGCTATTGACTGAGATAATTGTCCATTAGGACAAAAGAAAATTTCAACCAAAAGTTTGTAAAAGGGAAATACCAAAATGACAAAAACACCTCTAACGGAAGCAATTGCATCAGCAGACTCTCAAGGTCGCTACCTCAGCAGCACCGAAATTCAAGTTGCTTTTGGTCGCTTCCGTCAAGCGCCAGCTAGCTTACAAGCAGCAAAAGCATTAAGTGCTAATGCTCAACGCTTGACCGAAGGTGCTGCTCAAGCAGTATATAACAAGTTCCCTTACACCACTCAACAACAAGGCCCTAACTTCGCGTCTGATTCACGCGGTAAAGGCAAGTGCGTTCGTGATGTAGGCTACTACTTGCGGATTATCACTTATGCATTAGTTGTTGGTGGCACAGGCCCCTTGGATGATTTCTTGATTTCTGGCTTGGCTGAAATCAACCGGACTTTTGACCTATCTCCTAGCTGGTACATTGAAGCTCTCAAGTACATCAAAGCTAACCACGGTCTAAGCGGCGACCCAGCTGTTGAAGCAAATTCCTACATCGACTATGTAATCAATACTCTAAGCTAGAGTGTTTCTTTAGCCCGGAGAGGAAATCAGCTCTTATGACAAGTGATGTTCTATGAGTTGCTTACCTCTCCGGGCAGTTTTATTTTCAAAAGACTGTTAAAAAACTAGAAAAAATTTTTCTAAAAAGTTTTCAGTTTTGCAGTTAAAACTGAGGAGGTTTAAAGATGGCAGCTTTGGGACAAGCAGCAAGATTAGGGATTGGAGCATTTGAAAATTCTGGACAGGTAGAACTACGTCCCGATAGAACTGAAGCAGATGTAGCAGTTATTATCCGGGCAGCTTACCGTCAGGTTTTAGGTAATGCATACCTCCTAGAAGGAGAGCGTCTGGAGAGTGCCGAATCACTTTTGCAGCAAGGTTTAATCTCAGTTCGGGGATTTGTGCAAGCCATTGCTCAATCGGAACTATATCGGGATAAGTTTTTTTACTCCAACTCACAAACTCGGTTTATCGAGTTAAATTATAAGCATTTATTGGGGCGTGCCCCAGAAGATGAGTCAGAGATTTCATTCCATGTTGAGCTTTATAACTCACAAGGTTACGAAGCTGAAATTAACTCTTACATTGACTCATTAGAATATCAAGAAAGTTTTGGCGAAAATGTTGTGCCCTACTATCGAGGCTTTAAGAGTCAAGTAGGACAGAAAAATGTTGGATATAGCCGACTGTTCCAACTGTATCGGGGTTATGCCAATAGCGATCGCGCCCAAGGACAAAAACAAGGGCGACTAACCTGGGAAATAGCTAAGAATCTAGCTTCACCCATTTATCCAGTTTCTGCTGGAGCCTTAACCGGTCTCTCTACAGGTGGTCGTGGGGAAACATACCGCATCAGAGTGCTACAAGCAGCTTCCCCAAATTCAGCTGTAGTAAGACGTGGGACTGCGGAGTTGATCGTACCCTACGAGCAACTTTCTAGTAAATTGCAGCAGTTGAATCGCAAAGGCAGTAGGGTTATTAGCATTACTGCCGTATAAATAGGACTGGGACTAGGGACTGGGGGCTGGGGATTGGGGGCTGGGAACTGGGAAAGAGTTTTCCCAATGCCAAGTACCCTATCCCTAATCCCCAGTCCCTAATTACTAATTACAAAAGGAAAATTACCAATGGCTATTACAACAGCAGCGTCCCGTCTAGGAACGGAACCTTTTAGCGACCAATCTCCTGTAGAATTGCGTCCCAATGCAAGTAAAGAAGATATAGAGAGAGTAATTGTTGCCGTATATCGTCAGGTGTTGGGCAACAACTATATATTGGCATCTGACCGCCTGGAAAGTGCTGAATCTATCCTACGCGATGGAAAAAATACAGTCCAAGAATTTGTGCGCCAAGTTGCCAAATCAGAACTGTACAAAACCAAGTTTTTCTACGATAATTTCCAAACTCGCGTTATCGAACTGAACTTTAAACATCTGTTGGGTCGTGCCCCTTATGATGAGTCTGATGTGGTTTATCACTTGGACTTGTATCAAAACAAGGGATATGAAGCCGACATCGATTCTTACATTGATTCACCAGAGTATCAATCTAGCTTTGGTGAAAATATAGTTCCTTACTATCGCGGTTTTAACACCCAAACAGGACAGAAAACTGTCGGGTTTAGCCGCATATTCCAACTTTATCGCGGCTATGCCAGTAGCGATACTTCCCAACTCAAAGGCAAGTCTTCCCGTCTTGCTGCCGAACTCGGACGCAACAGTGCATCTATCGTTGTTCCTCCATCTGGTGGCCCTTCAGGTTTTTCATACGTTGCTTCCGAAAAAGGTGTTACCCCCAACAGCACTTTTGGTGGTGCGGGAACATTTGGTAAAGAAGGCAGACTCTACCGCATTGAAGTGGCAGGCGTTTTTGGCGCTGGATATCCTAGCACCCGCCGGGTAAATCAAGCGGTGGTAATACCTTATGAAGAACTATCTAGCTACTTCCAAAGAGTAGTAAAACAAGGTGGTAAAATAGCTAGTGTGAAACCACTTTAGTGTCATTTGTCAATAGTCATTAGTTATGAATTAATGACTATTGAAAACTTAAAATTTAAAATTTGGAAGTGATTTATGCTTGGACAAATTAGTAGTAGAGCTAGTAGTCGTTACTTTCGGTATGAAGTAGTAGGTTTGCGCCAAAGCGAAGAAACCGAAAAAACCAACTATCCAATTCGTTCTAGTGGTAGTGTGTTTATCACAGTGCCTGAAAACCGGATGAATCAAGAAATGCAGCGAATTACTCGCTTAGGTGGCAAAATAGTCAGCATTCAACCATTGAACGCTGAGGTGAAAACAGATAGCGAACAAAGCGATCCTCCTTCTTCCTAATGAATTCCAGTCCACAGAAATTTGAAGATTTATCAGCGACAGGTGATGTTGATGGTGGATCTTTAACAGTAGAACAAGCGATCGCTAATCTTGAAAGTGCCGATTTAGGCTTGCGCTTTTATGCTGCTTGGTGGTTGGGTAGGTTTCGTATAAGTGAACCAGCTGCGGTTACAGGGCTGATTAAAGCTTTAGAGGATGAAGCCGACAGGACACCAGAAGGCGGATATCCTCTCCGACGGAACGCAGCTAGGGCTTTAGGAAAACTAAGCGATCGCCAAGCAGTATCACCTTTAATTGCGTGTTTAGATTGCTCAGATTTCTATGTGCGAGAAGCAGCAGCACAATCCTTAGAAATGTTAGGAGATGCGGTTTGTATTCCCGCCCTAATCAAGCTATTAACAGTAGGTTTGCAGGGAGAGCAGCTTGTCTCACAGCAACCTGATTTATCTCAACCCTACGAGGCCATTTTAGAAGCCTTGGGAACCTTGAGGGCGACTGAAGTTATTCCTTTGGTAAAGCCATTTTTAGAGCATCCAATTGAATTGGTACAATATGCCGCCGCACGAGCGATGTATCAATTAACCCAAGAACCAGCTTATGGGGAAAGGTTAGTAAAGGCTTTGGCGGGTGAAAGATTGCAATTGCGTCGAGCAGTGTTAGCAGATTTGGGAGCCATTGGATATTTACCCGCAGCAGATGCGATCGCACAGACTCTTGCTGAAAATAGCCTCAAGCTCATTTCTCTCAAAGGATTACTAGAACATCAAGTCAATCACACTACACCAAGCACTTTGTCAGAAGGTGCAATAAAAGTGATTAATTTGATGGACTCGCTATTGTAGTCATAAATTATAGAGAATAAGTTATTATTAATACGTTACAAAAAATGTTTTTTACACATAAACCCCCAACCCAACTGCAAAATAAGGGTTAGGGGTTTATGTATGATGTCAGCTACGGATAACTTAAGCTACAATTGGCTGACAGCTAATTACTCATGAGAAATTGTTATGAATAACAGCGATATTGCCCAAATACTGATCCGTGCTGTAGAAGAAGCAGACTCTTCAGAGCGCTTAGTAGACGCAGTTCAAGAATTAGCAGCAGCACATATAGAGGAATCTGTTCCGACTCTAATTGCAGCTTTGGGCTACAACAATCCAGGGGCGGCGGTGGCGGCGGTAGATGGATTAATTGCGATCGGGGAAGCCGCAGTATCGCCACTATTGGAACTAATTGATGATTACAACTATGGCGCTAGAGCTTGGGCACTTCGTGCTTTAGCCGGAATTGGCGATGTTCGAGCGCTGGATACCTTATTCGAGGCAGCAAAAACTGATTTTTCCTTGAGTGTGCGGCGGGCAGCGGCTAGAGGATTAGGTACTTTGCGCTGGCATCAATTACCACCGGAGAAAGTAGAATCTGTTCAGACTCAGGTATTAGAGGCGCTATTACTGATTTCTCAAGATCCAGAATGGGTAGTACGCTATGCAGCAGTGACGAGTTTAGAAACATTAGCGATGTCTGGCGACAACCCGCAAAGCGGCAACGCAATAACAGCCACTTTACCCGATCAAGAGTCACGAATTACAAATCAACTTCAGCAAATGTTCGATACAGACGTTGATCTTGGAGTTCGTACCCGTGTCAAGTTTGCACAGGAAAAAATTCAGCAGCAGCAACATCAAGAAACCTTTGCACCAAAAAGAAAGCTACAAGAAACTGAAGTTGAAGTGCCCCATCGTGGTGGTGGCAGACGTTAAGCAATTCAAAAATTATCTTAGAGATGATCTTCATTGCTACCGCTAGCCCAATACCGCAGTGAATCCCCTTTCTAAAACTTGCTCTAATCCCCTTCTTTTTAAGGAGGGTTAGAGAGGTTCAAGCCTTAACAAAACTTTAAAAGTCGTTCTGGATCGAAGTTAGCTCTTTTTGTTTGGGAAAAGTTCACTCTAAATTTGGATAATTAATTCACTTTTGTCTTAACTGTCCTTGTGCCCATATTAAATTACTGATATATATTAAATAAATTGCTAAAATAAATTTTCCTTTGGAAAATAGCAATGCCTACAAATACAGTAGAAAGCATCTGATATCCAAGCAGTGCGATTCTTCACTCGCATCTTGGAAGAGCAATCTGAACAGCCAGATACTGCTTCCAAGTAATTTTAAGTATCCTTCCCATTGGAAGATCGCTAAATCTAGTTAGCGTCATTGGTAATGAGGGGAGTAGTTTTCAGTTATCAAAGAACTGAAAACTACTCGTTATTAGCAAACTAAAGAGAAAATCCCATGTCTAGCAATTTAAATACTCAAGCAGTACCATTTTTTGCCCGCTTTTTAGTGGAAGAAAAGCCTCCAGAGAAACCAAATGATAATCCTCCCCCAATCTATACTTTCAAGTATCCTTCCGATTGGGAAGATCGCTAAATTTAGTTATTGCCATCTAAAATTCTAGGAATAGCAGTTATCAAATAACTGATAGCACTCCTGAGAAATTAATGGCTTTCAAATTAAGGTATTCATTATATTGTGGCGATTTTAGATCCTTTACTTCTTAAATAAGTTGAGGATCTAAACAAAATTTTTTAGGTAGTTTTTAACATCTAGCTCCTAAAATTAAAGCAAGAAATTTTTTATGCACCTGTCGCGTGACGTTGTTTTATTAATTACCCACAGTGGTGATTTCTTCACAATAGATAGAGTGGCAGAAGCCTTGTCAAAAAAAGGGGCAAAACCATTCCGCCTTGATACTGATAAGTTTCCTCTAGAAGTGCAGTTAACAGCACGCTTTGACAAGTCAAAAACCTATCATAGCTTAGAATATGGCAACCACTCTATTAGCACAGAGCAGGTGCAAGCTGTTTGGATGCGGCGCATTTGGGAGCCGAAACTGAGTGAAGAATTAGCTCCAAAGTTCCGAGAAGCCTGCATCAGAGAATCACAAGCAACTTTAGACGGTTTTTGGGACAGCCTCAAAGATGCTCGTTGGGTAGACGATTTAGAGCGCATAAATACTGCACATAATAAGCTGCGCCAACTGCGAGTTGCATCTGAAGTAGGTTTTACCATCCCCCAAACTCTTGTCACCAACAAAGCTGAATCAGCACGAGAGTTTTTCCACCAAGTTAACGGAAAGATGGTGAGCAAGCTATTAACTGCTCTTTCCCGCAGTATGGAAGCTAATTCCTCGTTCTTTCTTTACACCAGCACCGTCAAAGAGGAAGATTTGCAGGATGCAGAGTCACTACGCTATTGCCCAATGGTTTTTCAAGAGGAAATTCCTAAACAGTCGGAATTGCGGGTGGTGTATGTAAATGGCCGTGTATTTGTGGGAGCGCTAGAAGCGTCTGTTTATGCAGTAGCCAAAGTTGATTGGCGTAAACCTGGTGTTGATGTTGGTGCATGGCAACATCACCAACTTCCTGATGAAGTAGTGCGTCGTCTCCAAGCATTTATGGGGAAATTTGGGCTGTTGTTTGGGGCGTTAGATTTTATTGTCACCCCATCAGGAGAATATGTCTTTTTGGAAGTTAACCCGATAGGAGAGTGGGGAATGCTGGAGAAAGATTTAGACTTGCCCATTGCGAATGCGATCGCAGACGCTCTTATTTCCTAGAAAGCACGAGAAGGCTTGTAGTGAGGACTTTAGTCCTTATCTTAAGCACTAAAGTGCTTACTACGAACTTCTCATAGTAGCAAGCACTTTAGTGAAAAATTTTCTATGACAGTATTAATAATAACTTTTAGCGAAGACAACGATAGCATTCCTCTGGTAATCAAAGAAATTGAGGCTAGAGGAGAAAAAGCATTTCGTTTTGACACAGATAGATATCCCACCGAAGTGAAATTGGATATTTATCAAGGTGATTCTGAGCGCGTAATTATTACTGATGGCGAACACAAACTTGATTTGAGTGAGGTGTCCTCAGTTTGGTATCGGCGGATGCGCTACGGAGCAAAAATTCCCAAAACGATGGACAAGCAATTTAGAGACGCTTCAATTGAAGAAACTCGTCGCACTGTCAGGGGTATGATTGCCGGTCTTCAAGGATTTCACTTTGATAAAATGTCAAATGTTGATGTAGCCAATAATAAACAACTACAACTACAAATTGCCCAGAAAGTTGGGCTTATTACCCCACGCACTCTGACTTCAAATAATCCAGAAACAGTAAAACAATTTGCTCAAGAGTGTAAACAAGGTATAGTTACCAAGATGCTTTCTTCCTTTGCCATCTATGACGAGCAGGGGCGAGAAAACGTTGTGTTCACCAGTCCAGTTACAGATGACGATCTGGAGAATATGGAAGGGCTGCGTTTTTGTCCGATGACATTTCAGGAAAACATACCGAAAGCGCTGGAGTTACGAACGACTATTGTCGGACACCGTGTATTTACAGCCGCCGTAGACTCGCAGAGTTTGGGCGGATCTACTTATGATTGGCGCAAAGAGGGGAAAGCTTTAGCTGAGAATTGGCAACCCTACGAATTACCTGAAGATGTTGAGAAAAAGCTGCTCAATATCATGGCTCATTTTGGCTTAAACTATGGTGCGATCGATATCATCGTCACACCCGATGGTCAGCACGTATTCCTTGAGGTTAACCCAGTTGGGGAGTTTTTCTGGATGGAGATATATTCACCACACTATCCTATTTCAAGTGCGATCGCTGAAATTTTGCTGACTAATAAAAATTAGGGTATTAGCAATTGGTAAAATTATTTCCTATTTTCTTATCTCTAACCTTGCAAGTTCTCGGTTGGAGAAGTCGTAGAATAGCCGAAAAAGGTGCGTCTACATCCCCTACCTGTTTTAATATTTGGTAGTGGGATTTTCTTGTGAATGGCTTTAAATTTTTTTGGAATTGGATGCACTTTTTTTCTCTGCTTCAGTTATTTGAACTCAAAAATCATGTTTTAATCAAAAGTGCCAAGATTTTAGGTAATTATAATGGACGAAATTGTTAAAAAAGTCGCTTGTCTAGGTCTTCCTGGCGTAATTCTGGTGATTATAACAGCCGCATCTAGGGGTAGTTCTGCCGCCGTTGCTGCTACTCTCACAATGTTAGGAGGGCCGTTTGGCATCGTAGGAGCTATGGCTTTGTTTGGTCTAATAACCGTTGTGGGAGATATTGTAGCAGGATATGGAATTGAAGTTATTCTTAAGGCCATCTATGCAGAACGTAGCAAAACAGAATCGGTGAATTTTCTGATCGATGAAATTAAAGATTTACCCATTACAGAGGATCTAAAACTGAAACTAAAAAATCAACTTTGCCAAGAAATGCTGACTGATTATAAGGAGGTTCAGATACCAAAACAACTTGAAATCGTCGTGACGATAGTTCGATTTCAATGGCATTAAGTTAAGCGATTATTTAACTCAAATAAGAACAACTATATTTTTAAGATATGCAAACTCAAGTTTTTCGCGATCGACCTTCAACTAATCCTCTTACAGTTTTTACTAAATTTTGGGAGGATGTCAGAGCGATCGCTGGATCTTACTGGTATCCAACAGAGCCAGAAGGTAGAGTATTCTCAGACGTGATTCGCGCCTGGGGAATGCTCATTCTCTTAATTTTATTAATAATTGCGCTTGTGGGCGTAACAGCCTCAAGCAGTTTCTTAAATCGCTATGTACTCAATATCGTCATTGAAGAAAAAGATATTTCTAAATATCTTGATACGTTATGGATCTCCATGCTTGTTCTCGTTGTGGAAACACTTTTGATAGCATCTTCTAAATTTGTCAGAAAAAAAATTGCTCTTGATTGGTACAAATGGCTCAATAATCACATTTTAGAAAAGTATTTTAGCAATCGTGCTTACTATAAAATAAATTTCAAATCTGATATTGATAACCCAGATCAACGTCTATCTCAAGAAATAGAACCAATTACCAGCAACGCTCTCAGCTTTTCAACTACTTTGTTAGAAAAAAGCCTACAACTTATAAGTTTTTTAATAATTATTTGGACAATTTCCCAACAGATTGCAGTTCTATTAGTTATTTATACAATAATAGGTAATTTAATTGCTATTTATTTGAATCAACAAACAAATAAGATTAATAAAGAGCAATTTCAAGTTAAAGGTGACTACAATTATGCACTGACTCATGTTCGGAATCACGCTGAATCGATAGCTTTTTTTGAGGGAGAAAACCAAGAAGCAAATATAATTCAACGCAGATTTAATAATGTTGAGAAAAACGCAGAACGCAGACTGAATTGGGAGATAATTCAAGATATTTTTAATAGAGGATATCAGTCTGCTATTACTGTATTCTCAATGTTTGTACTTACACCTTTATTTATTCAAGATCAAATTGATTTCGGAGAAATCAACCAAATTAGTTTAGCTTGCTTTATGTTTTCTAATGCTCTAGGGCAATTAATCAGTGAATTTGGAGCTTCTGGAAGATTTTCTAGTTATGTTGAGCGTTTATCTGAGTTGTCAGATGGCTTAGAAGAAGTGACGAAACAACCAGAGAATGTCAGTACTATTAAAACAATAGAAGAAAACCGTCTGGGTTTTGAGCATGTCACCTTGCAAACACCAGACTATGAGCAGGTAATCGTCGAAGACTTATCACTGTCTGTTCAGCCAGGAGAAGGTTTATTGATTGTTGGGCCAAGTGGTCGAGGTAAAAGTTCTCTATTGAGAGCGATCGCTGGTTTATGGAATGCGGGAACTGGTCGTCTGGTGCGTCCTCCCCGCGAAGATGTCTTATTTCTGCCCCAACGTCCTTATATAATTTTGGGGACTTTGCGCGAACAGTTACTCTACCCACATACAGTCAGGAAAATGAGCGATCGCGAACTGGAAGACATTTTGCAACAAGTTAACTTGCAAAACTTGCTTACCCGCGTGAATGGCTTTGACACAGAAATTCGTTGGGAAAATATATTATCCTTGGGAGAACAACAACGTTTAGCTTTTGCAAGACTATTAATTACACATCCTAGTTTCACCATATTAGATGAAGCAACGAGTGCTTTAGATTTAAAGAACGAAGATAATTTATATAAACAATTACAGCAAACTAAAACAACTTTTATCAGTGTTGGACATCGGGAAAGTTTATTTAATTATCATCAATGGGTTTTGGAACTTTCAGAAGATTCTCACTGGCAACTTCTTTCTGTAAAGGATTATCAACTACAAAAAACAATTGTCATTACTTCACCTGAAAAGCCTCAAATCACAGTAGATACTTTCCCTAAATGTGAACTCTCAACAAAACCAGAAACAACCACAAGACTAGGGCTTTCTCATCAAGAGATTAACTCATTAACAGACTATTCTATTACCACTATTAGAAGCAAGGCAAGCCTTGGTAAGTCCATCACTACTAAGGATGGTGTGACATACCGCTATAACAAAGACCCGCAAGTATTGAAGTGGGTGAAAGTTTAGCTGCTATTGATAACCTTAAATAAGAATGGCATAACATGGAAATATTCTCACCACACGATTGTATTTAGTACCATATCTTTAACCTAACGACTTAATTTCTGCCTGGATGTTGCCACGGGCACAGGGTTCAGCGAACTCTGACATTAAAGGCGTAAAGTAGATATGCGATCGCTGTAAAAATTTTTCTAAAAACTGCTGACGACCTGTAATATAGTCTGCCTCTGACAGCCAGCCATATTCCTGGCGAATGGCATGGGCGTATTCTTGATACTCCACTGAGTTAGCAGCCAAAATCGCTAAATCTGCATCAAGTAGAACTTGACTTTCATAGTCATTCACCGCAGCTTGATGCTTTTTAGTATTCAAAATTAGATATTTAACAGTACTTGTAGTACTTTCTGGAATACCTAAGTTACTCAGCAAATCAAAAGCATAGTCTGCGCTTCGTTCTTCATTATCTTGAGCTTGAGTGTCATAAACTACATCGTGAAACCAGGTAGCTAGTTGAACAGTAGCTAGGTTATTGGTGTAGCCTTGCAAAATCTGAACTGTGCTGAGGACGCGATCGATATGTTTCAGTGTATGGTAGTAGCGATCGGGGGTAGAGTAAGCTACAACCAAGCAATTAAAGGCTTTCTCAGCCGCTATCTGGTCAACACCAAAGGGTTTGAGTGTGTGTTGCCAGTTAGAAAATAAAATATCCATAAAGTTTTCTGTAGGCATAGAGTGAGTATACCCATTCTCAGTATTGGAAAAAACAACTACATCCTCTTCAAACGACAGATAGAAGATGGAATAAAGGAAGAAGTAAGGCAAAAAAGAGGGAAATCTTCCATTTTTCCCAATTATCCATGTCTCCAAAAACTCTGATGATTAAAACTAGAGACATTGGATTGCAACGTCTCTACATACATAAATCAATACCAAAATCCTTAACTGAACTGTATTTGATTAAAAGCCACCACTTAGAATTCTCTAACTGTCAGACTTAAATTTCTCCTTTGCAAACCACTAAATATGGTGACAGCTAAATGAAAGCGTCAAAATAGAAGACACAGGCTTTATACAAAAAGCTTTGCCTAGATTAACGGAGTTTATTATCAGTGGTATTACAAGTACAGACAAGCACCTACGAAGCTAAAACCCAAGAAATTGCTAAACAACTTCTCGCAGCAACGCAGGAAAATCGTTCGTTTTTTTCTTCCCTGCGCGATCAAATGCGCTGGGATGATAAATTACTAGCTTGGGCGATGAGTAATCCTGGGTTGCGGGTGCAACTATTTCGCTTTATAGATACATTACCTGCTTTACACAGTAAATCAGAAATCGCCTCACATTTACAAGAATATTTAGGTGATGAATCTGTAGAATTACCAACAGCTTTGAAGGGAATGCTAAACTTTGCTAACCCCGACTCAATGCCCGGACAAGTTGCTGCTACAACCGTTGGTACAGCTGTTGAGACTCTTGCCCATAAATATATTTCTGGGGAAAATATTAAACAAGTCATCAAAACCGTTGAACGACTGCGAAAAGAAAAAATGGCTTTCACCATCGATTTACTTGGTGAGGCAGTAATTACCGAAGCCGAAGCGCAGTCTTATCTAGAACGCTATCTAGAATTAATGCAACAATTGGTGGAAGCATCAAAGAATTGGGCAGCTATCCCGGCGATTGATGAGGCTGATGGCGAAACTATCCCAAAAGTTCAGGTTTCTGTGAAGTTAACGGCGTTTTATTCTCAATTTGACCCTTTAGATGCTAAAGGTAGTGAGGAGAGAGTTAGCGATCGCATTCGTACTCTCTTACGTCGTGCTAAAGAGTTGGGCGCAGCTGTGCATTTTGATATGGAACAGTATGCTTATAAGGATATAACTCTCAGCATCCTGAAAAAACTCTTATTAGAAGAAGAGTTTCGGCAACGCATAGATATTGGCATGACAATTCAAGCATATCTGCGTGATAGCGAGCAAGATACCAAAGATTTGATTTCTTGGTTGAAAGAACGCGGTTATCCCCTAACAATCCGCTTAGTGAAAGGCGCATATTGGGATCAAGAAACTATCAAAGCAGCCCAGAAGCATTGGAAACAGCCAGTTTACAACGATAAAGCGGCAACTGATGCTAACTTTGAAACCATCACTCAGTTATTGCTAGAAAATCATCAATATGTGTATTCTGCCATTGGTAGCCATAATGTGCGATCGCACTCTCGCGCCATTGCTATAGCTGAAAGTTTAAATGTCCCCCGCCGTCGCTTTGAATTACAAGTCCTCTACGGTATGGGTGATAAAGTTGCAAAAGCTTTGGTTGACAAGGGTTATCGAGTCAGAGTTTACTGTCCCTACGGTGAATTGTTGCCTGGAATGGCCTATTTAATTCGCCGATTGTTAGAAAATACAGCTAATAGTTCTTTTTTACGGCAAAATCTCGAAAATCGACCAATTGAAGAGTTATTAGCGCCGCCAATTGTCAAAGAAGAGAAGAAATCTTTAACTATTGACTCTCATTTCCTCGGTGCTGCTGATACCGATTATGCGGTGGAAGAGATAAGAACGAAAACGGCGAAAGCTTTCCAAAGCGTTCGTCAACAACTTGGTAAAACTTATTTGCCGTTGATTAATGGAGAATATGTTAATCCGCCGGAATTTGTTGATTCTCTCAATCCTTCTAATTTCAGTCAAGTAGTTGGTAAAGTTGGGCTGATTAGTGTTGAACAGGCTGAACAAGCGATGCAAGCAGCCAAAGCAGCGTTTCCTGGGTGGAGGAAAACACCCGCGAAACAACGCGCTGATATTTTGCGGAAAGCTGGTGATTTGATGGAACTCCGCCGCGCCGAACTTTCAGCTTGGATAGTTTTGGAAGTTGGAAAACCAGTTAAGGAAGCTGATGGTGAGGTTTCGGAAGCGATAGACTTTTGTCGATACTACGCTGATGAGATAGAACGGCTAGACAAAGGTGTAAATTATGACCTTGCTGGGGAAACCAATCGTTATATCTACCATCCACGGGGAATTGTTGTAGTAATTTCTCCCTGGAATTTTCCGCTAGCGATCGCATGTGGAATGACTGTTGCTGCTTTAGTTTCAGGGAATTGTACTCTCCTCAAACCTGCGGAAACATCTTCTGTAATTGCAGCGAAACTCACAGAAATCTTGATAGATGCTGGTTTTCCTAAAGGTGTATTTCAATACGTACCTGGGAAGGGTTCGCAAGTCGGGGCTTATTTGGTAAATCATCCAGATACTCATGTAATTGCTTTTACTGGTTCTCAAGAAGTAGGCTGTAAAATTTACGCAGAAGCCGCAATATTGAAACCCGGACAGAAGCACATGAAACGGGTGATTGCGGAAATGGGTGGCAAGAATGCAATTATTGTCGATGAAAGTGCTGATTTAGACCAAGCAGTTGTGGGTGTAGTGCAGTCGGCATTTGGTTATAGCGGACAAAAATGTTCTGCTGCTTCCAGGGTGATTGTGCTGGAACCAATTTATGAAGCCTTTGTACAACGATTGGTAGAAGCCACAAAATCCTTGAACATTGGGGAAGCAGAGTTACCTAGTACCCAAGTTGGGCCAGTAATTGATGCCAATGCCCGCGATCGCATTCGCGAGTATATTGAGAAGGGTAAGGCAGAAGCACAATTAGCTTTGGAATTACCAGCACCCGAACAAGGATATTTTATCGGCCCCGTGATTTTTAGTGAAGTTTCACCAAATGCCGTAATTTCGCAGGAAGAAATTTTTGGCCCTGTGCTGGCGGTAATTCGGGTAAAAGATTTTCAAGAAGCCTTAACAGTCGCCAACAGTACAAACTTCGCCTTAACTGGCGGACTTTATTCTAGAACGCCTTCGCACATTCAGCAGGCGCAGACAGAGTTTGAAGTTGGGAATTTGTACATCAATCGCAATATTACCGGAGCGATCGTTGGGCGGCAACCCTTTGGTGGATTCAAACTTTCTGGAGTAGGTTCTAAAGCAGGCGGGCCTGATTACCTCCTGCAATTCTTGGAACCACGGGCGGTAACAGAAAATATTCAGCGTCAAGGTTTTGCACCAATTGAAGGTGCAGATTAAACAATTCGTAGTTCGTAATTCGTAATCACGCTCTCTATGAGATGCTTGCTTCCGCCTTCGCGCAGCGTCTCATAGAGAAGGGGTATGCAGACTCGTTACCGCTACCCTAAGGGACTTCCAAATAAAAATACCCAAAAACTGGTGAAAAAACTCTCTTCTCCTGATTTCTCTGTGTTCTCTGTGTCTCTGTGGTTCGTTTATTTGAGTAATTTATTTCTTGGAAGTCCCTAACGTAATTATGTTTTGTAACGGGGATTTCAACCCCTATGGAATTACGAATTACATAAGCGTAGCGGTAGCGATCGCAAGATATCAAGTGTTATTAGTAATTACAAATTACGATTAAGCAATTACATGAAAATTGTTTTTGGTTAGTGACACTCCACCCAACAGTTGTGCAAATTTTATCTGAGTGAAGGCACCGTTACTGCCATCTCGATCGAAGTACAATGCACCTGTAGTATCATCATAGACAAATCGTTGAGCGCTAGTGGTTGCAGATGTTCCAAGGGTAAACTGACTACTAGAGAGTAAACCTGCTGATAACCCCCCACCAAAACCAGTAGCCGATACCTGAATAACTTCATTAGTTGCGTTGAAGTCATAAAGACTATCAACGCCTTGTTTGTAACTATTGAAAACAAAGGAATCAGTACCACTTCCTCCATAGAGGGCATCATTACCGTTGCCACCCGTCAGGATATCATTCCCAGCACCACCCTTGAGGGTGTTATTGCCTGAAGCGCCAGAAGCAGAGAGTACATCATTGCCATTGCCGCCATTGAGCAGATTATCGCCTTTTGAATAGTCAACATTCAAGCGATCGTTACCAGCACCACCGTTGAGAGTGTTGTTACCTATGAGGGTCAAATCATAAGGATCTATCGAGCTATAATAAGACGCACTAAGAGAATCATCGCCATCGCCCCCATTAAGTAGATTATCGCCTGTTGAATAGTCAACATTTAAGGTATCATTACCAGCGCCACCATTGAGGATGTTATTGCCAGAACTGACATCACCGAAAACTGAAAAGATGCCAATGGCAGAGAGATAATCATTATCATCGCCCCCATTGAGTAGGTTATCGCCTGGTGAACCGTCAACATTCAATGTATCATTGCCATTGCCCCCATTGAGTAGGTTATCGCCTGTTGATAACTGAACATATAAGGTATCGTTACCAGCACCACCGTTGAGGGTGTTATTACCTAACGTCATGCCTATATCATCGTAGCCAGAGGTAGAGAGGAAATCATTACCATCTCCTCCATTGAGTAGGTTATCGCCTGTTGATAAATCAACATTCAAGTTATCGTCACCAGCGCCACCGTTGAGGGTATTCTTTCCCGAAGAAGTTTCATAGAAGTCAGAGCCAGAGAGATAATCATTGCCATCATCCCCATTCAACAGGTTATCGCCTGTTGAGTAGTAAATAACTAAGGTATCGTTACCAGCGCCACCGTTGAGGGTATTCTTTACAGAAGCGTCATCAAAGGTGTAATCGTTGTAGTTGTAGCGAGATGCGGAGAGATAATCATTCCCATCACCCCCATTCAACAGGTTATCGCCTGTTGAACCGTCAACATTCAAGCTATCGTTACCAGTACCACCGTTGAGGATGTTATTCCCCGCACCGCCAACGAGTTTATCATCTCCTGCACCGCCAATGAGAGTATCATTTCCCGCGCCACCACGCACCAAGTCATTGCCACTCAAGCCGTCGATTTTGTCATTACCGCCCTGACCATTAATCACATCATCTGAGTTGTCAAAGCCCTTAACATCGTTATTCAGGTCGTTAAAAAAGGTGACTGTGTTTTTGTTAAACGGGTTGTGTTGGGTGGAGTTAGCATTGACGATATCAAAGCTGTCCTTAATGCTGGTTTGTCCATCAAACACAATGTTGCCCACTGTTGATAGGTTATCTAAGTTTTCCAGGGTAAAGTTTTGCAGGATGACTCTGATATCCGCCCCCTTTTCAAAGGTAATTTCCAGATTGCTGCCATTTTGGGTGAGCAGCAGATTTTCGGGATTTAAGTCATATCCAAATGTCAGGGTATCGACTTCAGCAATGGTTGCTGCCGATGGATTTGAACCTTTACCTACGCCACCAAAATCAGTGATTATATCAGGGTCGTTGTAGCTGTAGTTGTAGAAGGGTGAGTCGTCGTTGTAAACAAATTTATCTTGGCCACCGCCACCAGTAAGGGTGTCGTTGCGTCCATTACCTTTGATGGTATCGTTCCCGGCTTTACCGTTAATTGTGTCTGCGAGGTAGCTACCCACTAGGGTATCGTCACCAGCGCCACCGTCGAGGGTACTTCCAGAAGTTACAACGAAGGAATAGGCAGAGAGATAATCATTGCCATCACCCCCATTCAACAGGTTATCGCCTATTGAACCGTCAACATTCAAGGTATCGTTACCAGTACCACCGTTGAGGATGTTATTCCCCTCACCACCAAGGAGTTCATCATCCCCTGCACCACCACTGAGAGTATCATTCCCGGCTTTACCATCAATTGTGTCTGGCTCGAAACTACCCACTAGGGCATCATTACCGTTGGTTCCAATGATATTTGCCATAACTTTTACCTTCCTGAATTTATTTTTGGAGTAACTTAACTTATCAATCTGTTGTTAGTGCTGTTTTAAAGCAACATGAACTACCCAAAAGTTGACGGTTTCGGCATACTTGAATGGGCACGGGAAATTTCATTATTTTGTTGTGAGCTATTGCCTATGGGTATTTAGCTTAAAAATGCACAACATGTAAATAACCTGACGATAAATGAATACTAATTATTTACAAAGATGTCTATACTTAAAGAGACATCTTTGCGTAATCTTCACATTATTTGTGTTTTATATAGTCTTTACGTTTTTATATTAATTGCAGTAATGCCTATCTTGAAAAGTTCAGATGACTTCTCACTAGGTTTGTCTATGCCTATAGGGAAGATCAAAAGCAGTACAAATCTTGGTATGATTTTACAATACCTCTTTAGGACTAAAAATATGAATGCGATCGCCTAATATCTAAAGTGGTGTTTGGTTGATTTGAAATTCTTCATCTTCTTCATCTTCTCCATCTTCTCCAGCTTCTGAAAGCACTGGATTTGGTAGAAATAGAGTGAACTGACTACCCTTTCCCAAAATAGATGTAAAGGTCACATCGCCACCATGCAAACGCGCTAATTTGCGTGTTAAAGCTAAACCCAAACCAGTGCCTTCGTACTGACGATTTAAGCTACTGTCAAGCTGTTTAAATGGTTCAAATATAAATTTAAACTGACTTGGTTCTATACCAATTCCAGTATCTGAAACTGTAAAGGTTATTCCTGATGGTACTTTTTTCACTACTAGCGATATATTGCCGATTGGAGTGAATTTAATCGCATTTGTGAGCAAATTTAGTAGCATTTGCTTGCTGCGCCGCTCATCAGCAATACAAATATTCTCTGGGAGATCAATTTTACAGGTAAGTTGTAACCCCTTTTCTACGGCGCGATCGCGCACTGTCCAGATGGCATAATTACATAAATCTGACACTGGGAAAGGTGACAGTAACAATTCCTCTTTACCTGCTTCTACCTTAGATAAATCAAGGATATCGTTAATCATTGCCAGCAAATGCTCACCACTACTATATATACAACTTACATATTCGTTCTGTTTTTCATTGAGAGAGCCAACTATTTCTTGTTGCAGTAGTTGTGATAAGCCCATAATCGCATTTAGAGGTGTCCGCAACTCATGGCTCATGGTTGCTAAAAATTCACTTTTTGCCCGACTAGCAGCTTCTGCTGCTTCTTGAGAGGCACGCAGTTTCAACTCTGTTTCCTTGCGTTCAGTAATATCCTCAATCATCGCTAGAAAAAACTCAGGTTCACCATTGCTGTCTGGTATAACAGAAACAGAGATATGAGTCCAAACTAAGCTACCATTTTGATGCAGGCAGCGTCTTTCCATCTCAATGTGATGTCTTTCGACAAACTGTTCCTGATGTTTGGAGGGTTGGAAGCCTAACTTGGAAATTTTCGTTGAGTTTGTACGAATTCCTGACATTAGTTGTTTGTAAAGTTTTAAATCCCCTTTTTGTATAGAAATGTAATCTGTAAAGCGCTTGCCATATAGTTCTTCTCGGCTGTATCCTAAAATCTCACACAGTACCGGATTGGTATCGACTATCTGGGCTTTCATATCTATAAGTCCAATACCGATAGAAGAACGCTCAAAAATCGCTCGGAATTGCGCCTCACTCTGTCGCAGTGCTTCCTGTACAATATTTCGCTCGCTTGCTTCTATAGCCAAGGTCACGAAATCTGCTATTGAGCCAGCAAAAGTCTCTTCTTCTGAAGTCCATTGGCGACTTTCGCCTATGTGTTCGTGGCAGACTACGCCCACTAAACAACCCTCTAGCCAAATAGCTGCATCTAGCACGGATGTGATGCCCAAAACAGAAAGATAAGACTCGGATAATTCTTGGGTTCTTGTATCGTTTCTGGCATCATCTGCGGCAATAGTGCGTTCCTCTTCTAAAGCCTGGAAATAAGCTGGATAATTTTCTTGTGAAAGCGAGTTACCAAAGCTATGCTCTTTAGTGCTTGTGTCGTATAAGTCAATACATTCAATTTTTGAGCGTTCTTCATTATATAACCACACCCCGACTCGCTTTACTAAGAGCGTCTGAGCAGCAGTTTCCGTAATCTCTCTTAATACTGCATTGAGATTTCCTTGTTGAAAAGTCTTGCTTCTTGCCAGTTGCACCAGTGTTTGGCTTTGTTTTCGCCGACTATTTTCTCTAATTTGTAAAGCCTCTTGGGCGTACTTTTGCTCTGTAATATCTCTAGTTGACACCACCTGCATTACTTGACCTCAAGAAGAAATAATTTCACCTTATAGTTCTACGGAAAAAGTAGAACTATCCTTGTATAAATACAATTCCTTAATATGATTTTTCATAACCGGAAAAAACATTTTGTTTCATCAAATCTTCTTATTCTGAATAACGAGTTTCAAACGAGATTTTGCTATAGCAATCCTAGATCGTTCCTGAGGGATAAGCTCCTCGATTTCTTTGAAAAGTAGGGGATCTGTCACTTTCAATTTTCATAAATCAAATATGATTGCCATAGTTAATTCTAATACTTTATGTGAGTAATTGTTACTAAGTATAACTAACATTTAAAAAATCTTTTACTAAGTAATTATGCCATAGAGATGGCAAAAAATCAAACAAGATTTTTAAGCCCTCCTCCCTTGTTACACAGCAATCTCACAGATAATTGGTATGACTACCAAAACACCATTGATTCTCCTGGAGAAAGATACTTAATTACTCAAATTTTGCGAATATTAAGGTGACACCAGCTTTTATGGAGGTGGAGCGATGACGGATAGTAATTTGAGAATTGTTTCCCTGATTCCCGGTGGAACAGAGATTTTAGCGGCACTAGGGTTGGTTAATGCTATTGTGGGGCGATCGCACGAATGCGATTACCCTCCAGAAATCCTTAATCGCCCCATTTGTACCCAAGCACGCTTAGACTCCAATGCCTCTAGCAGCCAAATTCACGACGATGTGAACAATTTATTGCAATCTGCTCTCAGTATTTATGAAATCAAAACAGATGTTTTAGAGCAGTTGCAGCCTACCCACATTCTCACTCAAGACCAGTGCGATGTTTGTGCTGTCAGTTTACACGAAGTTGAAAAGGCAGTTGCTACACTCATTGACAGTAAACCGCAGATTATTTCTTTACAACCCAATATTCTTAAAGATGTTTGGGCTGATATTGAGCGAGTTGGTAATACCTTCGAGGTAGACTCGGTAAAAGTCTTAGAAAATTTAGAAGCTCGTGTAAAAATTTGTCAGCAAAGAATCCAAGGACTTTCTTTACACGAACAGCCTACTGTCGCCTGTATTGAGTGGATCGATCCTTTGATGGTGGCGGCTAATTGGATTCCTGAATTAGTTAACTTGGCAGGAGGACAGTCTCTATTTTGTGTTAAAGGTCAGCCTTCTCCTATTTTGCCGTGGGAGACACTATTAACAACTAATCCAGATGTAATTGTTTTTATGCCTTGTGGCTTTGATTTAAATCGCACTCGCCAAGAAGCTAAGTTGTTAACTCAACGTCCAGAGTGGGAAAAACTCCACGCTACGCAAGCTGGTAGGGTGTACATTACTGATGGCAATTCTTATTTTAATCGTCCAGGTCCGAGACTGGTAGATTCTCTAGAAATCTTGGCAGAAATTTTGCATCCAGAAATTTTTCAATACGGTTACAAAGGAACAGCTTGGGAACTTGTGTAAGGAAGAATTCCGAACTCAGGAGTCAGAATGGGCTAAACCTTAGCTATCCGCTAACAGTATGAATTGGAGTCAGATGGCATTATAAGGGATTTCCAAGTAAAAAAAATATTCCGTCGCAGAGGGACAAGGGGGACAAGGAAGACAAGGAAGAAAGAAGTCTAGTTGAGTAGACAAATTGAATAATTTATTTTTTGGAGTTCCCTAATTTCATCGCTTGATGGTTCAAGTATTCTGAATTATCTCTTCTGATTCCTTTTTATGGTGTTGGTTCAGAATCTGTCGATGGTTCATTGTTAAATAACAGCAGGCGTGCAGCGAGGATGGCAAATCCGATAGCAGCGATCGCTTTTAAAACGCGTGTAGGTAATAATTCAGCTACTGCACCCCCTGCTAACGCTCCCAATAGGCTTGTCAACAGCAATGCACCAGCTGAACCAAAAAATACTGCCCGTGGAGAATTAGAACGCCCCGAAAGTGCGATCGCTGCTAGCTGACTTTTGTCACCCAATTCTGATAAAAAAACTGTAATAAAGCTCAGTCCTAAAAGATGCCAATCCATATTATTTCAGGGGGAATGGAGAATAGGGGAGTTTTTGTAATGACTAATGACTAATGACTAATGACTAATGACTAATGACTAATGACTAATGACTAATGACTAATGACTAATGAC
>NZ_NOLI01000120.1:0-24331 GCF_002245975.1 Nostoc sp. 'Peltigera membranacea cyanobiont' 213
CCCGCACCCTGCTCCTTGTCCTCTTCTACGACCGAAAACCAAATCATGGCGCATATCTTCAACGAGTGCCAGAATTACGGCTTTGAAATTCTCGATGATGGCATTTATAACAACAACGGCGTGAAACTGGGGCAAGTCGGATGCACTAACGGTAACTGGTGGGTGAAGAGGCGTTATTCAGTCCAGCAGCAGTATTCTAACTCGGTGCTTGATGCTGTGCGCTCATTGTCGATGGTGGACGTGTCTACTGATGGTAAATCGATTTTTGAGGAATATTTTTTAGACCAACCCTTAGAACAGCTAACTGGCAATAAATTGCAACGGCTGCTGGAGAGAACAGAGTTAGTCACAGCGTAGTCTTGGGCTTCGCCTGGGAAAAGGCTTTTGGGGTTGGGGAAAAGGTAAATTTCTTCATTCCTTTCCCCTTTGCCCTTTCCCCCTTTCCCTAATTATTTATTCACCAATCCCCCATTAAATCTATGAAACCTACAATATCAATCCCTCAACACTGGGGCTACCCTCGCTTTGCTTTGGAACAACGCACAAAACAGGGCATCATTTTAGGGCTTCAGTACTACCCGAATAGTACTGAATTGGCTGAACAATTCGGTGGTGGCTGGCGCTATGCTCTGATGCCTAATAAAAATTCTGATGAAATATCTTACTTGCAAGAGAATCAAATTCAGCCGCTTTCCCCACAGGAATTATTCTCAGAAATTACCGCAGAGATTGAGTTTTATCAACAGCAAATAGTAATTCTGCAACAACAATTAGCCATAGTCACCGGAGGTTTTACAAATGCCTAAGACGGTTGACAACAGCTTTGACCGTAGAGCCAATCATTTGCTGCGTTCGATTCGGCTTTGCGGGGGTTGTGTACCTCTGCACCGTTTGCAATTTTAATTCTCCGATTCAGTAATTCAAACACTACTAGATAAAGAACTGGTGCAAGTACAGAACACGGGGCGCGGTTTTTTGTTGGAGATTGCCGAGGATTTTTAGGTTATTAATCCCAGGGGAGAAAATTATGATTGATAATATTAACGCACTTCAAACAAGTTGGTATCTTTCCCCACCTTGGCGTGGAACAATTCCACCCGTTGAGGTGAATTTACTGGAGAGAGTTTACCTGCGAACCACGAAAACATTTGGCTATTGCTGCGGTATGCAATGGAGGCATGAGTGCTGGATTTATTCAATTGATTGCCGTAATGAAATACTCCACGCCACACAAAACCAAATCATTGGGACTGGAGAGTTAGAAAGCATCACTGTGCAAAAACCTGCTTTTGTTCTGGGCGAAAGAGTAATCCTCTGTTCTCACGACAAGGGAACAAAACAACGGCTGATTTTAGGGATTGGGCTGGTGAATAATTCTTGGTTTTACCTTGTTGAATTGATGTCGCCAACCTTAACTCAATCACGGGCTATATCGAATCGTTTCTCACTGGTTGGTGAAAAAAGTTTGGTGCGGGTAAATGTTTAAGCAGTTTTGAAGGAGACGATTATGATATCTAACTTGATAAGTCATCAAAGCAATCATAACAGCAGCCCATTTAACACAATTCGTCACCTAGATGACAACGGCAATGAACACTGGCTAGCTAGAGAATTGATGGAACTGCTTGGTTATAAAAAGTGGGAGCGTTTTGTAGATACTATCGACCGAGCCAAAATTGGCTGTCAAAACACTGGAGTGTCAGTACAAAATCACTTTACCGACGCTGGGCTTTATACCAGAGGTGTACCCAATGACTATCATCTTTCCCGTTATGCTTGTTATTTGGTAGCGATGAACGGCGACCCCAGAAAACCAGAGATAGCAGCAGCCCAGAGTTACTTTGCTGTCAAAACCCATGAAGCAGAAACCCGCGCATCATACCAGTCCAAATCAACCGTAGCTCACGAAGCTGCACAGTTAGCCCTGCTGGTGGGTGAGTTCGCCGGATTAGAAAAGTCCCTCACCGCGCAGTTAGCCATTAACGCTGCCACCAAAGTTAATCCCGCACTTAAACCAGCAGCCGATGAACTCAAGTCAGCGATCGCAATTACCAACGTCAGTGATGACGCATACCTCAAACCTACAGATATTGGCGAGAAAGTTGGAATGAGTGCGGTAGCAGTGAATAACTGGTTGGTTCATGCTGGCTTGCAATACAGAACACTGGACAAGAAAATCCCATATCGTCCAACCGACTCAGGTAAGCAATGGGGGCGAATGGTTTCAGCAATGGCCAAAGGTTCAAATCAGACTGTCTTTCAGCTACGGTGGTTGCCAAGCATTACACAATTGTTTAATGAACGCAACTGAGGTGAAACAGTGGAAGAACAGATTGATGAAACTGGTAAAGAAATCAGCCTTGCCTACAGATTTTATCAAGGTTATGGCTATTTTCTCTCTTCAACCGTCGCCCAATGGCTAGGTGTTGAGTCTCTAAGAGACTGGCAGTACAAAACGATACTAGATATGCTTGCAGTCGATTTAATTAGCGATGCCATCCACGAGAAAGAAAACGAACAAGGCAGGCGGTACCTTTCATACTTCATGCTACACGGCACTTACTCAGGTAGACAAACAGTTTTTGGGCATGATGTAGATGTAGCCCAGATAGAAACGGTGTTAGTCATGATTAACCTGCAAAAAACAATTGCTCCTCATTTTATTCCAGAGTTTGAGGTACAACTATGACATGTTTTCAAGCATTTTCTTCTTCCAAATGAACGATAGCTTCATTGCAAGCGAGACGGACAGTCACAGTTTTGTTACCAGTTTTCACTCGTATGGTGTCACCGTCACCTACGCTTACAAGTGTAGCGGTAAGATTGTTGGCAAATATCGGTAAAGACATTTGAGCTACAAGCAGAACACTAATTGCAACAAAGGGAATTTTCTGAAGCATCTGTACTAATAATCACTATATAATACTTATGATGCCCAGACAACTAATTAAAAGTAGCTAATAAAACCAGTAACTTGAGATTAATAACCCAAATTGTTAGTTAACTTGGGGCTGCTCTTTTATCGTCATACACTAACATTGACTAAATCAACATCAGCAAGCCATATTGTTCTGCTTTGGGCAGACACTTCTTCTAAAATTGGAGAGCGCCACTCTACCCCATAAAGCCAATTATCTTTAAGGCTAAAAATTCCTTGAATAATACGGCGTGTCGGTTGTTCACCGAAATCAACCTCAACTATATCCCCCAATTTAAAAGCTGGAGTAAAAACAGTGGACTTTTCTAGTCGATTTGTTCTATGAAATTCTTGTTCAGCTAAGTAGAGAGTTTCATTCTGGCAAACAATTGCATAAATCCATTCCTGTTTTTCCCACAAAACACCACAGCAGTAGCCTGACAAGTCTGAGATTGGCAACAAAACTTTTTCTAACATTTTCACTGCTAAGGGAGGCATGGACTGACCCCATTCAGGAGAAATATGCCAACAGGATTCTAAGGCGGTAATTTGGTTAATCATCTGGGAATGTAGTTCTCTTTTTTATACATACACTCACTTGCATCAGTCTGATCCGGAATATAATTCAAAATAAATATAGAAGTGATTGACTGATATCTGATGCTTATTAGCAGATGTCCCTAATAGAGATGATCCATCCCTAACCTCTAAGTATTGAAAAATAAAGAAAAGAATGACTGAATATTTAACTGGTAAAAAAACAGCTATAGAGCAACTAAATGAATGGATTGAATTTTTTCATACTCATGGTTTTCTTGTAATTGACAATGTGTTGACACCTGAACAATGTGAGCTTCTAAAGAATGATTTAGATGAAACTCTCAAAAAAATTGAAGGTGAAAATTATCACGAGTCAAAAAAAATGATGATGAAGCGAATGTTCGAGCATTCAAAGCAAAATCTAAATCTTTTTGCTTTAGAACCCATAGTTACATTTGCAGAACATTTAATTGGTGGAGCAAATGGAATAGGTCACTCAATACAAGATGGTGTTCCCAACGCTAATATAATTCATGTTATCCACAATAACTCATTTAAGATTCCTCCAAACACTGATGGTTTGGCTAAAAATGCTTGGCATCAAGACGATACACCGCACGTAATTTCCCTTGATGGGGAACCCTTAACCAATATTCGCCTGAATGTTCTAGCATTCACAGTAAATTATTACTTGACAGATGTACTATCTGAAAGAAATGGGCCAACTCAGGTGATTCCAGGATCTCATCTATTTGGCAAGTTCTGCAATGGTGATATTTCTGGATATGAAGACCGGGTTTATAACTGCTTGGGAGCAATGGGTTCTGCTGTTTGTTTTAATAATCAGGTATGGCATAGAGGGTCTAGAAATTCGTCCTCTATAACTCGCTACATTACGCAGATTACCTATGCAAAAAGACTGGTTGGGCATAAGTACGAACCCTTTATGAATTATCAAATGCCTAGTCACTGCTATGAAGAAGCAGACCAGAGATTGAAGCAACTCTTAGGATTTCTTCCCAACGGCGCTTATGGTTAATCTGATGATTATGAGGCTCTAAATTCAAACTAAAACTTAGCTTTTATTTAGAGATAAAAGGGCAAAAGGCGCTAGTTATTGGTTGTGGCTTAGGAGATGATGCCAAACAACCAACATTGCTATCGCAGTGGTGGGGAGAGCAAAATGGCCCCTTTTACAGATTTGTTGGTACGGGAGTAATGCCAGAATTGTCTAATTGCAATAACGTTACTCCCCAAGAAGTAGTCAAAGTTTCACAGTCGATTCGATACTTGAATTAATCGATTATGGCTTTGGAGTGATTGGATTGACAGTAGTAAAGTAAATACATTTGTATTGATTAGGGTGCAACTTTTTCTTTAAACTGTTTCCCCGCAGAAAACGCAGGCACTTTGGTCGCTGGAATTGTCATTGGCTCATTGGTTTTCGGATTACGCCCTTCGCGCTCTGAGCGATCGCGCCGCTCGAATGACCCAAATCCGACGAGCGTTACCTTCTCTCCATTCGCTACAGCCTCGGTAACAACTGACAAAAAAGCACTGATTACTTCATCGGCTTGCTTTTTTGTGATGTTGGCTTTGGCTGCTACAGCATCCACTAATTCGCCTTTGTTCATAAATCACCCTGAAGCATTTTTCAAATATCCCCGTGTTAGGTGTGCTGCTGATTGGGTTATTGATTCAAAGCCTGAACCGCAAGGCAGAAACTACTCCCCTAGTTTGGACAGTGCTGCTTTTTCTACTTACCTTTGTGAGTTTAGGATTAGTTGTTTTTCCCTATATTATCCCCCCAGGCATCACCATTTATCAGGCAGCCGCAGCACCTAGCGCATTAGTGTTCATGATAATCTTCATTGGATTTCTTATTCCCATTATGTTGTTCTACAACATCTACAATTACAATTACATTGTGTTTCGAGGGAAAGTGGCAGGCACACATTATGGACAATAGGTGATACCAAAATTGAGAAATGATTCGTTTCCCTTCAGGACTGCGATACTTGATTTTAAGCCATACAAACAATGGATTTAGACGACCCTAAGTTTGGATGAATACGAATTCATATCTGACATAATTTGCACTTTTTCTGTACATAATCAGATAGTATCAAGTATGACGCTTTGTCTTTTGACAGATATTAATGAGTTATTTAGCATTCTTAGGTGCGTATATTTGAATTTAGCTTGTATGGCCGACGGACAAAATAAGCGAAAGAAATTAAAACTGCTATCCATCGGTATCGCACCGCATGATGCTTTATTATCGATTGGCATCTCCCCTCATGGGTTAATTTCGATTGGCGCTATTCCCCACGGGTTGATTTCAATTGGACTAGTACCAATGGGCGTGGTGTCTATTGGATTAGTTTCAATGGGGTTATTTAGTGCCGGAATGATCTCAATGGGACTGATAGCCTTTGGGAGAGTTAATATGAGTTTGATGCAACTCAATCCAATTGGGATACAGCAAAAGCAACCTAGAACAGAGATGAATCCTCACCATAATATGGCTCACTAGAAAATGAGAGATGAGACATTGGAAAGAGCCAATAAAATTTGTGATGACTAATTGTAAGCACGAATACTGTTTGTAAATTAATTACTCCGCGCAAGTAAATTGGCCAGATGTATGATATTCTTGATTTATAGGGAATCTAAACCACTTCAAGCACAAAGGATCTCCAAGCACTTGCGCTGTAGTGATGAAGCCAAATCTCATAAGTTCATCAAACTATTGATGAACTTATGATCTTGCTCCACAAGTATCTGGAGGATTGTAGAAGTAGCTGATCGGTAGCAGTTCCTAAGTTCGGGGGGGCTTTGCTCTGCTTGCAGTTCATCAATTACTTTTGGGATAAACCCCTTATTCATTTTTTTATTTTCATAAATAAATTTAGTTGCTCTGAGACCCTTTTAGCAGAGGGAAAAATTATTTTTGCAAGAAAGCAGAGGGGCAGAGGAGAAAAATGATTTTCGGTACAAGCTATGCCCCTTGTAGGCGGAATCTTCTCTTATTGGAGTAGGTTCATACTCTGCATATTGTAGGCGGTCAACATCCCCTCTGTCTCTTGTTGACTTTCTTCAGCATAGCTGCTTTTCTTCGTTTATACTACTTTTAGTAGACAATATGAACGTAATTTATATCATCTTGAAATAATAGTGTCAAAAGACAATCTGTCAAACCATAATTATGTTTAAAATATTTTTATAGAATTTTATCTAAAAACTTGTAAGACAGTCTGTCAGAGACTTCTATTGAATTATTGTGTTATGTTTATCGATAGAAATGCTAGTGAATTAAAGAGTATTTATTAAAATTTTTGTCAGATAATTATTTTTACAATTGCTATTAAAAAGTTTCAATAAATACAGAATATGAGTCAATATTTTTAGTTAAATATGGAATATAAAGAGCAAGAGTTAAAGAACCTCTTCATCTAAATAATGAAGCTTCGAGACTGAAAAGCTTTGTTATTTATAGAGTCTAATTCTTAATCATTAAGTCCATCCAACAATTACAGAAAATTGTGGGGTAGAGTTTCGTGATTTTTGACTCATTCAATATTTAGACCTATCAAAATTGCCTGATGGCAATAGATTTGGAGGATACACTATGAGTTTTCTCTCAGATACAGTGATGCTTTCGCGCATCCAATTTGCTGTCACCAGCATTTTTCACATGTTTTGGCCTATCCTCACAATTGGGATGTCTTGGTATTTGGTGGTCATGGAAATACTATGGCTAAAAACGAAAAATCCTGACTACTATCGCCATGCACGTTTTTGGTCAAAAATCTACATTCTCAATTTTGGACTTGGTGTTGCTTCAGGCGTAGCGATTGAATTTGAATTCGGCGCAAACTGGGCACCATTTTCTTTAGCTGTTGGTGACTTTTTAGGCAGTATTTTAGGCTTTGAAGGCACGATGGCATTTATGCTAGAGGCTGCTTTCCTCGGCATTATGATACATGGTTGGAATCGGGTGCCACCGCTTATGCACTTGCTAGCAACTATGTTTGTGGCAATTGGTGCTACTCTTTCATCTTTCTGGATTATTGTTGCCAATTCATGGATGCAAACACCAGCAGGTGGGGAAATGGTGAATGGTAAATTTTTGGTTCGTAGTTACCTAGAAGCCATTTTTAACCCAGCAGCTTTGAATAGCTGGTTTCACATGGTATTGGCTATTCTCGAAACCGCCTTGTTTGTAATTGGTGGTATCAGTGCTTGGTATATTCTCAACAAGCGCCATCAAGCATTTTTCAGCAAATCTTTCAAAACAGCGATCGCTCTGGCTATTCTCATCACTCCACTACAAATTCTTGTTGGTCACTTCAGTGGTGAACAAGTATACCACAACCAACCTACCAAATTAGCTGCGATCGAAGCTTTGTGGGAAACTGTACCCGCAGGTGAGTCTGCACCTTGGAATATTTTGGTTGCACCGAATGTCAAAGAGGGTAAGAACAACTGGACACTCAGCGTACCAGGTGGTTTAAGCAGGGTTTTGGAAATGAAGCCCAAGCTTTCCGAACCTGTACTTGGTTTAAATGAGTGGAGACCTCAAGACCGACCCCATGCGGTTTCCCTAATATTTTATACTTTCCGCATCATGGCAGGTATTGGCTTCCTTCTCGTGGGTTTGATGGGAGTAAGTGTCATCCAATGGTTACGGGGTAAGCTATCTGTAGAAAATATTACCGAACAACCCTGGTTGCTGCGTGCTTGGATATTGGCTGCACCTTTAGGATATCTTGCTGTGGAATGTGGCTGGATGGTGCGAGAAGTTGGCAGACAACCTTGGATTGTTTACGGACAAATCCGTACTGCTGATGCTGTTTCTAATGTACCAGCAAGCAATGTTCTAGTTTCACTAATTGCCTACACCAGCATCTACTTGCTGTTATTCGCCAGCGCTTTATACTTTGGTAGCCGTATTGTCCGCCAAGGGCCAAATTTAGAACTACCATTGCCCAATCATGCTTTCCTACAGGACAGCAAGACAGAAAACATTACCGCAACACAACCGGAGATTTCATGGAAGCCATAAATACTACTCTACCACTACTCTGGTTTGGACTTGTTGCCTTGTTCCTCACCTTGTATCTAATCACAGATGGCTTTGATTTAGGTGTGGGGATTCTGACTCTGACTGCTGCTAACGAAGAACGACGCGGGATAATTATCAATACCTTAAGCAGTGTTTGGGATGCCAATGAAACTTGGTTGGTATGTACGGGAGGTTTGTTGTATGGTGCTTTTCCCCTCGCCTACGCTACTATTGTCAACCCCTTGTACATCCCCATTACTCTAATGGTGATTGGGTTTATCTTCCGCGCTGTATCCTTTGAATTCCGTGAACATTCTATCAACAAAACCTATTGGAACTGGGGTTTTGGTGGTGGTAGTTTGCTAGTCGCTTTGTCTCAAGGATTAATCTTAGGTGGCGTGATTGCCGGCATTAAAGTTGATGAGGCGGGAAACTTTATTGGTGGTACTTGGGATTGGTGGAATTTACCATCAATATTAGTGGCATTAACTGTAGTGCAAGGCTATGTTTTAATCGGTTCTACTTACCTCATTACTAAGACAGAAGGTGAGTTAAAACGATATCACTACATCACTGCAAAATTTAGCACTATTACCACATTTGTTGGTGCGTTGGCATTGACAATTGCGGCACCAATGTTCTACGAACCAATCCGTACTAAGATATTCCATCAACCAGAGGTATTGATTTTTGAAGCGATTCCCTTTGTGGCAACGGGTGCAATGGCACTACTGATGAATAGTATCAATCGCCGTGAAGAAAAGATGCCTTTTATTTGGACAATTGTGGTTTTCTTAATCACTATTCTGTCCTTGGCTTTTGTGGTGTTTCCTTACATCATTCCCTTCCAAGTCACAATTTATCAGGCTTCCTCTTCCCTTAGCGCCCAAACCTTCATGATTGCTTTTATCGGGTTTTTCGTCCCGATTATTTTGTTCTACAATGTCTATCTTTACTGGGTGTTTCAAGGTAAAGTGGTCAGCCCCCATTACGGAGACTAGAGGGTTGCTATTTAGAGACTTCCAATATTGACACTCTCCTGACTGCAAAAATGAGCGATCGCTACATTTTATAGTCAGGAGATTCTTACTTCAACGAGTCCACTTAGTACAGTATTTCACAAGTTTTTAACGAATTAATTTCAGATAAACTCTGCGTTACTCTGCGCTAAATCCGCGTCTCTCTGCAAACATAAAACCCTACAAATTTGGGTTTTTATATTTGCAGCTACCCACAGCTAAATTGAAGCTTAATAATTTATTTCCAGGCTTCCTCTGAGTGTTTATCGTAATCATTGTAAGCATTCACCAGACCATTGAGAACTTCAGCTGTAGTTTCAAAAAGAGCCTGAGCCTTTGGCTCTTCGATTTTGCTAATATCTTCACGCAAGTGTGCTATCAGATCGTTCAACTGACCTTTGATTTTCGCTGTATGGTAGTGTGGATCGGTTTTGGCTAGGTTTTGTTGGGTTGTCATGAGCTTACTCCTGGTACAGAAAAGAATAATTTCTATTCTGCTCAATTGTAACAATACTTTCGCTAATTATAAGATGAGTGTATGTACGTAAATACTTATACCGAACCAAAATTATTCGATTCTCTCCTTGAAGTTAGATAAAGCACATCATTCGTCCTCTTCTGGGGGTAGTCGGCGATCGCATCACGGTATTAATAAAGATTTGTCCTGGACACTCTAAGAGACTGCGATAGTGTCAATTGAATTAACTGACTCACTGAAAAGTCTGCTTAAAGAAATAGAGTTTAAATCATTCATCTCCTCATATACAGTTAAGATAGTCTGTCTATCTCCATAAATTAATATCTTATTTTCTCAGAATCATTATGGCTTTTAATCTATACATAACTGTCTATCAATAGCTAGTTTTATGCCTAAAACTTCAATGTCTATTCAGACTATTGTTCTAAATCTTACTATTATCAATTAAAGTTTTTGTTAGGATTTTTAAGTCAAGGAACTCAAAGATTTTTTATTCTCAGAATACAAAACCTTAAAGAATATTCCTTGATATCAGCTATTGTCATTTGCCAAATTAGTGTAAATCTAGCTAGAGCCAGAGAGAGATTTTTATTCGTCTTTGCGTTCGTGCTGTTAGTAGCAAGGACTGTACTTATTGAGATGCACGCTACTCAGATTAAAGATTTTGGCTATTGTTTAGGAACGTGGATTAAATAAAATGCAAAACCTCATCTTGTCTTTAGCCTCCCTCTCCAATACATCGGAGAGGGATTGAGGGTGAGGTAATGTATGTTATTTAATTCTTATTCCTTACTTAGAGAAAATTTTGGCTAATAAATAGTGCTAACAAATAATTTGGCAAAGGACACCGCACCTTCTAAATTCTAAATCTTGACTCTTTTGTATTAATCTTCAGTACGAGGAAAGGCATGAAAAATACTCAAGCAAAAATCAACCAACCACTCAACGAAACAGCTTGCAAGCATAACCAAAATAAACTGGGTGGCAATAAAAAAGTAACTTGCACAAAACCACCACAACCAGGAAAAAACCAAGGAGGCTGTCCTTTAGAGGGAGCGATGGTTTCTGTCAGAGGTATTACTGATGTTGTTCATTTGGTACATGGTGCCATTGCTTGTACTCATAATCCTTGGGTGACTCGTGGTAGCCTCTCATCAGGCTCTCAATTATACGAAACTGCTTTTACCACTGATTTAGGTGAAAGTAATATCATTTTTGGTGGTGGAAAGAAACTGTACCAAGCTATTCTTGATGTTGCTCAACGCTATAATCCTGCGGCTGTTTTTGTCTACGCTACTTGTATTACCGCTTTGATTGGTGATGATATCGATAGTGTCTGTAAACTGGCTGCACAGAAAATTGATATTCCGGTTATCTATGTAAATGCGCCTGGATTTCTTGGGAGTAAAAATTTAGGTAATCGCATCGGCAATCAGGCTTTATTGAAATATGTAATCGGAACATTAGAGCCAGAATTTACCACCCCTTTCGATATCAATATTATTGGTGAGTACAACGTTGCTGGTGATTTGTGGAATGTTTTACCACTGTTCAAGAGATTGGGTATACGCGTTCTCTCTAAAATTACGGGTGATGCACGCTATAAAGAAGTTTGCTATGCTCATCGTGCCAAGTTGAATGTAGTCATTTGCTCAAATTTAGTGCTGCCAATGGCGCAAACAATGCAAGAACTTTATGGAATTCCTTATATTGAAGAATCTTTCTTCGGTGTGGAAAATTTAAACCATTGCTTGCGAAATATTGCCGCAACATTAGGAGATAAATATCTTCAAGAACGTACAGAATTGTTGATAATAGAAGAAAACGCAGCCCTAGATATTGCCCTAGCTCCCTACCGTGCCCAGTTGAAAGGTAAGCGGATTATTCTTGCTAGTGGTGGTGTAAAAAATTGGTCGTTTATTTTAGCAGCCAAAGATTTGGGAATGGAAGTGATTGCTACCACCAGCGCCAAGACTACAGAAGAGGAGAAAGCCAAAATTAAACAATTGCTTGGTGAAGATGGCATTGTTTTGGCCGATGGAACTCCCCCGGCATTACTACAGGTACTCAAGGATACAAAAGCTGATGTGTTGATTGCTGGATCTGGCAATCAATATACAGCGTTAAAAGCACAAATTCCTTTTTTGGATGTTAACCATGAACGCCATCATGCCTACGCTGGTTATGTAGGGCTGGTAGAACTGGCACGAAAATTGCATGAAGCTTTGTATAGTCCTGTGTGGCAGCAAGTCAGCAAACCTGCTCCTTGGGATGAAGAAATCTAAAAATGATGTCGTTTAACCGAGCTTTTTTACCAAAAACTGAAATTTTGCTCATTTTTTGGTAAAGGCATAATTTGTCGGGATATGGTGTTCATTTTGTAGAGTTATAGGCTTTTTCTCCTCGTTCGCGGCGGCGATAGAGTAATTCCAACTGTCCTCCATATTCCTGAAACAACGCTATTTGCCGGCTATAAAGTCCACGAAAGGAGTTGGCGAAAAACAATGTAAAGATAGCAACTATTAATCCAGATGCTGTAGACACCAAAGCTTCACTGATCCCACTTGTAACGTTTGCGGTTTTCGTACCTCCTACATCCCCAATATTCAAAGAAGCAAAGGAATTAATTAACCCTAAGACTGTACCAAGTAGACCGAATAGTGGTGCTAAACCAATGATGGTGTCAAAAATATTTTGAAACCGTTTGAGTATGGGGATCTCAGCTTGTGCTTCACTTTCTAAAGCTAAACGAAATTCTTCTGGAGTTGGTTCTTCTAATTCCAACGCTGCTAAAAAAAACCGTGCGAGGGGTAAATCAATATTTTGTCGGAGTTTATCTATTGCACCCACTACATTCTCTAACTGGTAGAGTTTTAATACCTCTTTAATTACACGACTTTGACGGCTATTAATTCTCACCCAAAACTTAACACGTTCAATAATTAACGCCACCGCCAATATAGAAAATACCAATAGCGGCCACATAACTACGCCGCCAGCAGTAAACAGATTTTTAATTCCCATCTAAAAATACGGCGCAGAGACTCCTGTGACATCACCTCAGCGATGTTACGGTAGAGAAAGGCCGTCCTCCGATAAAGTTTACAGTTAAATGATTCCCGCTCAAATCGCTAATAATAGGAGAAATATAGCTATCAAGATCCGATAGATGCTTGATTTTATAGTTTTAGAATCAATCGGCGTTTGTAGCGGAACAATATTCCTTCTGCCTCGAACTGTTGTAATGTACGTGTGACAGTAACTCTTGACATATTCAAAACCTCAGCTATTTGCTGATGTGTAGTATAAAATTCAATAAGTTTTCCCTGTTCTACATCACGACCAAACTTTTTGCTTAACCATAATAAAAACTGCCATAATCGTGAGCTAATAGGTTTAGTATGAACAATGGTTAAAAGTTTTTCAACTTCCTGAATGGGGGACACAAAAGCATCTATATCTTGATGCCAAAGCTGAGGCGGCAAGACACTTGTTTCTACATTTGTGAGACATTGAATTTGGTATGGTTTGACGCTCGACAAAGGATAACCAACTAAATCTCCATAACTCCAATAACCCAAAGTAATTAGTGTTCCGTTTTCAGTCAAAGTCAGGTTCCGCACTATACCTTTTTCGATACGCCACAGTATATCATTGCGTGTAGGAATGATTTCATGACGCATGAATAGCCTGGTAGTTTTACTTTTTTCTAATGCTGATTGATAGACCACATTTGGGGAATAAATCATGGGAGGCAATATTATGAGAATGAGTAAAAATATTAAATTCTTTGAGCCTCTTTTACTAAGTAGGTAAATAAATCATCAAGAACTCGATTGGCTGATAGATAGCTGCCAGCCAGCCAACAAAATTCATCAACTATATGAATTTTCCCCGGCTTGGCAATATTAAGCTTTGACCACAAAGGTTCTGCCATTAGTTGATGGAGAGCGTTGTTTGACTCTGATGCATCTTTGAAGCCATAGCGCAAGAGAAATAGGACATCTGCATCTATCTGGCTAAGTACCTCTGGAAATACACTGTAGCCAACAGGGCTACCCTCTTTCTTTTTAGTTCCTTTTGCATCCAGATTTTGGGAAGGAGGACGGATTAGACCAGCATCCTCTAAAATCACTCCAGAGAATGAACTCTTGGTTGTCGCGTGAATTAGCTTTGGCGCGAGGCGCACAACGGAAACTTGAGTCTTTTTGAGTCGGGAACCCATCTTTTCTTTGAAGTCGGCTATGCGTGCGTTATATTTATCGATTACAAGTTTTGCTGTCTCGGTTTGACCCAAAGCGTTTGCCGTCGGCATAAACGACTCTTTCCAGTCTCCACTGTTTGGCATCTTAACCAGAACGGTGGGTGCAATATGGGACAATAAACTGTAGTTGTCCCGGTTCTCATCAACCGTGCCTAAGATTAAGTCTGGTTTAAGGGTCATAATCTTCTCTAGGTTCGTTGGCGCAAAAGCCGCACCAATGTCTTTAATACCAAGCTGCTTATTATCTAACCCTAGCCCCTGGAGGGTTAAAGCCAGACCTGGAGCGCCCACCAGCTTGACCCCTAGAGCCAGAGGTATTTGCACGAGCCATCGTTGGATGACAACGACTCGTTGAGGATGGACGGGAACTAGGGTTTGACCCATTGCGTGTTGGACTAGGTGGACTTCTACAGCCGAGGTTTGATTTGAGGAAACGAGGCTGATATCGCGCTTTGGTAATTGGGGATTAAAGAAGCTGCAAGCAGAAACCACTAGGAGAGTGAGCAGCACAATCAAGTAGAATTTAAGGTTAGGCATATTGACAAGGTGAACAAGATAGAGGTTGTGGTAGATTGATTGTGCATTAGCTTTGACAACAGCGATCGCACTTATATCTGTACAGAAGAAAAACTGAACTTAAAAATGTGTTTCTTTGAGTTCAACTCCCTTCGCCATAGAGCTTCTTTCCTCAAAACTTCCAACTCACTGTCCCCTGCACTGTAAATGGATCTTCAGGATAAACAAAGTTGATATCTCTAGGAGTGAAGTACTGAACATTGAACAGATTCTTGAAGTTGAGCGCGAGGCCAAGGTGGCCTTTCTGGTAGTAGACAGCTGCATCAGTACGTACATAACTGGGTACACTAAATGCGTTGTTCAAATCTCCCTGCCGTTCGCCCACATAAAACAAACCCAAGCCAAACCCTAATCCTTGCAGGTTACTCTTGGAAAAAGTATAAGTTGTCCATAAACTCGCGCTATTGAAAGGAACATTCGGCAGTCGATTGCCAAGAGCATATACATTGTCCTTTGTCACCTGTGCATCCGTATAAGCATAGGAGGCGATCGCATTCCACCCTGGCAATATCTCACCCGTAACATGGAGTTCAATACCTCGGCTACGTTGCTCTCCCGTTTGGACATTAAATGTGAGATTATTCGGATCAGGGGTCAAAACATTGGATAAAGTCAGTTGATACAAAGCAAGGGTTGAAGATAGCCTACCACTGAGGAAATCACCCTTGACTCCAACTTCATATTGAGTGCCAGTACTGGGTTTAAATAAACTACCCCCAAAGGTGGCTCCAAGATTTTGAGAGAAGGATTGACTGTAGCTAGCATAGAGTGAGATGGGTTGGATTGGTTGATAGACAAGACCTACACGAGGACTAAATGCCTGATCAGGTTGACTATTATTGAGACTTGAATTTAAAAAGTTGGTAACTTTATTCTCGACAAAATCTCCTCGTCCGCCGAAGACCAACTTCAGGTTAGGAGCAAGGGTTACTAAATCTTGAATGTAAAGACCGATCTGATTGTTTGTAGTTTTTCGATTCAGTCTAGAAGTAACAGCACCAATGGGCTGACCATAGACGGGGTTAAATAGATCAATAGAACCAATAGCACTCATAGTCCGATTGAAGATATTGAGTTCTCTGTATAAATCAAAGCCTGCGACTAATTCATGCTGAAGACTGCCAGTTTTAAATTTACCTATAAAATGGGTGTCTACAGCATACTCATTATCTACACCTGGCCCTAGATCGGTTTGCCTTGAGCGTCTCAGAGTTCGACCATCGGGTTGTAAAGCCACAGAATTGGCACTATTTGTGATAAAGCCGACAAACCTAACCTTAAAAGCATTCACCAATGACCAATTATCATTAAAGCGATGTTCAAAGTTATAGCCCAAGAGAACAGAGCTGCGATCGTTTTTGGCACCTACATCCAATGTGTTCCGATTAAGCGGAATTTTTCCATTTGGGTTAGGCAAAACAGTTCCTAAAGCAGGTAGCCCAGTTCTGTGGTATCCCTGATCCTGGTATCGTACCTCTGCTTCAAAGGTCACTTTTGTCTTGGGATCTATTTGCCAACTAATAACCGGCGCAAGTAGATAACGCTTTGAGTTAAAAAAGTCAACAAAGCTATCTGAATTGAAGTAAGAAAGATTTAAACGATAAAGGAGCGTTTTGTCAGAATTAATCGGCCCAGAAATATCTACGGTCGGTTGATACAAATTATAACTACCGAAAGTCATACTGGCAGCAAAGTAAGGGTCACTCAGTGGCTGCTTAGTAACATAGTTAATCGTGCCACCTGGATTACCTTGACCATAAAGGACAGAGGCAGGCCCCCTCAAAACCTCTATCTTTTCAATATTGGCGAGTTGAGTTTGTCCTGATGTAGCTCCTGCTGTATAATCTTTAAGACCGTTGTGAAGGATATTGGTCGTTTGAAAACCCCTAATTGTGAAGACATCACCATTACTCGGTGAATTGAAAGCCTGGATAACACCGACGCTTCTTAAGGCATCAATAGCGTTAGCGGCTCCTTGAGCCTCCCAACTCTGCCGGGGAACCACTTGAATCGATTGAGGAATGTCGCGTACTGGTGTTGGTGTTTTTGTAGCTGTACTCGCGTCAGGAATGTTATAGCCTCCTTCAGCCTCCCCAATCACCTGTAACTCAATGGGTGGTTGTTGCTCTGGTGTTGGTGTTGGCTGCTGTGACGTGGATGCACTACTTGTCACCCCAAACACCAAACCTTCATCACTATCAAATAACTCCACCACAGGCGCACCCGTTTCACCAACTACTGTCACTAACACGGTGTTAGTATCTGCATTGGCTACTGTAATTAGTTCAATTCCGGCTACTGGCTTGGATTGTTGAAAACTCTGCCCATTCACCAATTGCAACTGAGCATTGGGTATATTTACTATGTAGGAATTACCTTCAGTTTTCCCAGAAACGGACAATTTATCAGAATTGGACGTAACTAAAATTAAATCTATGCCTTTATCAGTGTTATTCACCTTCACATCTGTGACTGACACAACAGGAGTTGTTGTTTGACTTATTTGAGAAACAGAGTTCTGATTCCTGGGTGTTCTTAATAAATATACGGCACTACTCTTGCCAAATTGCAATTCGCTGAGGCTAGGAATCTCTGTAGTTGCTTCGATTGCGGTAGTTAAATTTTTTTGCGATGATAACTGCTGTTCACTAGTATTAATATTTGGGATTTCTTGATCTAAAATTGGTATGGCGTAGACAGGTATCGACTTGCCGATAGACATCGCTAAACAAGAACTAGAAAGCAAAAAACTGTGCAAAAAAAAGCTAAATTGTTTTTGTAAATACACTTCTCAAATCCTCACACCTAATTGAATTACGCAAGCAATTATTAACTACTTAAGTAGGTAAGCGAGAATAAACCTGCGCTATATGTTAGAAACGTAAATATGGCTGAAACCCTTACAAATGACAAATGACGACCCCCGCCTTACTACCCCTTTACTAAGTAGGTAAATAAATCATCAAGAACTCGATTAACTGATAGATAGCTACCACAGAGCCAACAATATTCATCAACTATGTGAATTTTGCCCCGCCTGACAACATTCAGCTTTGACCATAGAGGTTCTGCCATTAGTTGATGGAGAACGCTGTTTGACTCTGATACATCTTTGAAGCCATGAAGCAAGATAAATAGGACATCTCCATCTATCTGGCTGAGTACTTCTGGAGATACACGATAGTTAACAGGGCTACCCCCTTTCTTCCTAGTGCCGATTTCATCCAGATTTTGCGAGGGAGGACGGATTAGACCGGCATCCTCTAAAATCACTCCAGAGAATGAACTTTTGGTTGTCGCCCTAATTAACCTTGTTGTGAGTTGCACAACGGAAACTTGAGTCTTTTTGAGTCGGGAACCCATTTTTTCTTTGAACTCGCTTAAACGTGCGTGATATTTGTCGATTACACGTTTTGCTGTCTCGGTTTTCCCTAGAGCGTTTGCTGCCGATATAAACGGCTCTTTCCAGTCTGCACTGTTTCGCATCTTAACCAAAACGGTAGGTGCAATGTGAGATAGTAGATTGTAATTGTCCCGGTTTTCATCAATTGTCCCCAAGATCAAGTCTGGTTTAAGGGTCATAATCTTCTCTAGGTTGGTCGGCGAAAAAGGTGCGCCAATGTCTTCAATACCCAGGTGTTGATAGTCTGACCCTAGCCCCTGAAGAGTTAAACTCGGACTTGGAGCGCCCACCAGCTTGACCCCTAGAGCTAGAGGTATTTGGACGAGAAATTCTTGGATGACAACGACTCGTTGAGGATGGACGGGAACTAGAGTTTGACCCATTGCGTGTTGGACTAGATGGACTTCTACAGGCGATCTTTGATTTGAGGAAACGAGGCTGATGTCGCGCTTTGGTAGTTGGGGATTAAAGAAGCTGCAAGCAGAAACTACTAGGAGCGTCAGTAGCACAATGAAATAAAAGTTAAACTGAGGCATATTGACAAAGTGAACAAGATAGAGGTTGTAGTAGAGTGATTGTGGTTAAGTGCGTTAGCGTCAGCTTTGACGACAGTCATCGCGTCAGCTTTGAGGACAGCGATCGCAAACTGCTTAAAGCACAAGCGTGTCATTCCACTATTGCCTTGTCACAACTCCAACGAAATTGTGCCTTGTAGCGTTAATGGTTCACCATAAAAAACGCGATTCCGACCGTAGGAAGAATCGAAGTACTCAACGTCAAAGAGATTTTTGACACCGAGTGCGGCTCGGAAGCGATCGCGTTTGTAGAATATGGAAGCATCGGTGCGTACATAGCTGGGGAAGGAATAACTGTTTGCCAAATCTCCCTGCCGTTCTCCAACATAGAACAAGCCCAAACCAAACCCCAATCCCTTGAAAGTACTGGATTGAATTTCATAAGAAGTCCATAAACCAACAGTGTGTTGTGGTGCGTTGTTCAGTTGGTTGCCAACGGGAAATACTCTATCTTGATCAATACGGGCATCAATAAAAGCATAGCCAGCAGCAATGTTCAATTTTTTTGCGATGATAGCTTCTGTTGATTAGCGTTATTATTTGGAATCTGTTGACCTAAAACTGGTACAGTAATCGCTAAACAAGAACCAGACAGCAAAAAACTGTGCCAAAAAAAGCTAAATTGTTTTTGCAAATACACTCCTCAAACCCTCACACCCAATTGAATTACGCAAGCGATTACAAACTGCTTGAACCACAAGTATTTCCGCTTTTCAAGCGTGCCATTCATGAATGACTTTAAATATTTGCGATGACTTCCCCAATCTTGCTGATGTCATAGCCACCGAGAACCTCTAATTGCGATCGCACTAGCCGATGTCCCAAGATATTGAGAAACTGCTGTACTGGTGATTGTTCTAAGTATTCTTTGAGAATTACCAAGTCGTATCGCGCTTGATGTAGGGGAATAAATCCCAACCCAAAGGCAGCAGCTATAGATGCTGTACTGATCCCTGCATCAGCGATTCCTGAAGCTACAGATAAGGCAACATCTTGATGGTTGTGGGCGATATGGTCTAATCCTTTCACATTCTGGAATGGCACTCGTTCTTCTTGGAGTTTCCGTTCTAAAAGCATCCGACTGCCAGAACCTACTTGCTGGGTAACAATAGTTGCGCCAAATTCTACTAAGTCGGAAACTGTTTTAACTCCCATTGGGTTTCCTGGTGGGACTAACAAACCTTCTTCCCAAACTCCAAGGGTAATCAAAACGAAATTCTTACCTGTTGCGGCTTCCCGCACAAAGGGAATATTATGTTCCCCAGTTTTGGGATCATATAAGTGCATCCCGGCAATGTGAACTTCACCTCGGCACAGACTACGCAATGCTGCCTTGCTGTGGGCGAAACGATAATAAACTCGCAGTTTTGGATGCCAGGATTCAGTTGCTCTTGCCAAGAGGGAAAGCACAGGTGTACAACCAGCAATCACAACTGTATTTTGCAGTTTATCTATATCATCTAGCAGCCTCACCAGGACTTTCTGGCTTGTTGCTTCACCCTGTAAGTGATGCTCTTTCCTCTCTACGAGACGCTGCGCTAACGCTGGGCGATCGCTGACGCTAATAACAGGTTGCTGATTTACTGCAACCATCTCACCCTCCGGGTTCGACAGTTTGCTTATGCCTCTTAACCCGTCCACCGCAACCATCTCACCATCAGATGGAATCATTTCGATGCGAAAAGCATCATTCCCAACCAAGGGATAAGCTATCCATTGATCCCCAACCCGCGCTATACTAACTCGCGATCGCTCTTGGTTAGAGGCTGATTCGGCAACAATGGCCTCAATTTCAGGTAAATCCCCCTCTAGCCAGAATAACTCTTCAACTGTGCAGCCAAGTGCTTTAGCTAAACACAGGGAAACGGTAACTGAAGGAGCATATTGTCCCGATTCCAAACCACCAATAGTCTGACGGGTGACACCTGCTATATTAGCCAATTCTTGCTGGCTCATGCCCAAGCGAGTTCTAATTGACTTCAGGTTGTTGCAAAGATTCACGTCCGGTTTCATGAGGTTGTATGTATCTCTCCGTTAAAAAAAGGCCGCAGATGACAAACTTAACCTGCCAGGGCAATAGCAAGGTTTTGTAGTGTTTGCCGTTTTTGTTGGCAAACATGTTGATGTTTTGAGAATTTTGCTGATTTTTAGCAAGCATATCATACACATCGCCAAGATATTTAACATTGAGAAATGCGATTTAGCGTCGGCGCAGCCCAAATTAGGCATCGTTTTTTGATCATTTGCTAACCAAGTTGGTCATCACCAAGAGAAAATTCTCAAATCCGAATGGCACGCTTATAAGGCGCAAACCCTTAATATGGCTGGATGAGAGGGTGTAGGGGTTGCACGGTCAAGAATCAAGAACTTAATCAGAATACTGATGCGGCTAGATGATTTAAATCATCAGGTTCTCATGACAAATGAGTGGCTTAGTACAGCATTTCATTAATTTGTAGCGAATAAATTTGGCAAACCTCTGTGTCCCTCTGCGCTAACCTTCCCTACGAGACGCTCCGCGAATGCGTCCCTCTGCGTTTAAAAACGATACGATTTTACGCAAAGCTGTACTTAGGAACGAATCACCGAATTTTAGACTTTGGATTTTGGATTAAAGGTTGAACGCCAGTTTTAGTTTTTAGCCTCAAATGAATTTGTGTCACGCAGAGGCGCAGAGAGTAAGGGATTTCTAACTATATCGCCTGGGGAGCAGGAGGAGCAGGGGAGGAAGAATATAATGATCATCTTCGCTCTGAAAATTGAATAATTTATTTTCTGGAAGTCCCTAAACCCGAAAGTTTCTACCAACTCGTAGACAAACTGTGTCCAGACATAACCAAGCTGGAGATGTTCGCACGCGAGTCTAGGGATGGCTGGGATTGTTGGGGAGATCAGGCGGATCTGTTTGATCAGCTTGGTGCAGAAATTAATACTGATACTTCATTGAGTGCTTAATTAACGCTAATTTCGGCACTCAAAACTTGCTGAACTTTGAAAATCAAATATCAAACAATTCTAATTTTCTGACGGTGTGTCATCTGCTGTTTGATAAATAGAACGCAATTCATCAACAGTATCTGCTGTTTCTATTGCTGACAAGATTGATTCCAGCAATCTGAAATCTTCAAGAAGCTCAATTTCAGGTAATAAATTTTGTCCAGGTGTTCCAAATTTGAGTTTTAATCCCAAAGCTATGCCTTTTAATAAAGATTCTATTCGAGCAATTCTCTCAAAACTAGTAACGTACTGCATACGCAGTTGTGCCTCCAATTGTTCGACTTCTCTTTTAAACTCTAGTTCTAAATCCAATGGTAACGTTAGCATCCAATCAATAAAAGCCAAAAGGTTAACAACAGCCTCGCGTTCAAACCCTTGCTCATACAACCGACGCACTAAATTCAGTTTTGATTGTTTCCTTTGCGACCTATTACTGCGGGTTTGCACTGCTGCCAAGTGAGCCATTACCACCGTAGCAAAGGGGTTACGACTGGCTTCTAGCTCCGACAACCTTTGTTTATAGTCTAGCAGCTTGATTACAGGAAACTGAAAATCAACCGTACAACCAAACAAATCGTACCCAAACTGCGATGGTCGCCAGTTGATGTTGTCATCCCCCAGTATCGCGCATGATGCAACAGAGCGATCGTAACGGTCAAAAATTCGATAGTTGTAGACAAACATCCGTTTAGGAAAATCGGTTTCCTCTTGACTTTGGATTTCTATATGAATCAACAGCCAAGATTCTTCGCCCCCAATGCGATAGATTTTCACCAATTTATCAATTAGCCGTTTTCCTAATTCAGCATCACGAACTACTTGTTGTAACTCTTGATCTAGAAACTCGAAACCTCTACTCCAATCAATGTGAGCATGGGCTTGAGGAAAAAAGAATTGCATGAAGTCTTCAAAATACAACTGCAACATCTGCTTCCACGGGGAATCATATTCCGTAAGAGGTGTTTTATTTGTCATACTCAATTGTTCAATTTCAAATTAATAAGAGAGAAGTAATCATGCCAACAAATATAGAATGGGCAGACTTAACAGATAATATCATCCGTGCCAAGGGAGGCGGTTGGTGGTGTCAAAAAATCTCAGAGGGGTGTAAAAATTGCTATAGCGAAAAGCTGAATCAAAATTCTTTCTTTGGTGGGAATAAGCAACCCTACTCTGGGCAACCACCAGAGCTAGTGTTAGATACAGAAGCTATTCGGAAATGGGGGTTCCAAAGGAAACCTAAGAAGCATTTCGTTTCTTCAATGACTGATGTTTTTGGTGAATGGATTCCACGTTCTTGGCAACATGAAATGTTAGATGGAATGTTCGTAGCGCCAAAGCAGATATTCCAAATCCTCACTAAGCGCCCAGAAGTTATGTTGTCATCTATAAATGAATGGCTCTCTAATCATGGGCTAGAGGAATTACCTTCTAATATTTGGGTTGGAACTTCGATTGAGAATCGCCGCACTTTAGAAGAACGTAGTCAATTTCTTACTAAAATTCCGGCTTTAATTCGGTTTTGGTCAGTTGAACCATTACTAGAAGATTTGGGCGATATCACTCAATACTTGAATGACGTTCAGTTAGTAATTGTTGGTGGTGAATCTGGCCCAAATTCCAGACCATGCCACATTGAATGGATTAATTCAATTGTCCAACAATGCCAGTCAGCCAAAACACCCGTATTTGTGAAGCAGTTGGGGGCGAATGCAATATTTGGGGGACAGCGATTTAAAACCCGCCACAAGAAGGGAGGAGACATTGAAGAGTTTCCCGAATATCTGCAAGTTAGACAATTTCCGTTTGATGCGTGAATAAAGCAAAACCCCCGCCTGTAGCGCAGTGCGGGGGAAAACCAAACCATTTGAGGTCTATAGATATGAGTTTAACAGAAAAAATGCAAAGTGATGGCTCTAGCTACGGTAGAAGAAAACGCCATATTTATATCGATAGTAAGCTGGATGATCTACCACTAACAATGGAGGCATTTCGAGTTTACTCTCACCTGTGCCGTCGAGCCGGTTGTGATAATAACGCCTTCCCTTCATACAAATCTATCGGTGAAGCCTGTTTTCGTGGTTCTTTCCCTGCTTCCTCAACTGAAACTTTAAGGCAAAAAGCGATCGCAGCAGTCAGTGAATTGGTTTCGTGGAACTTAATCACTAAAACGCCCAAAACCAAGTCTAATGGTTCAGTATCTTCTAACCTATATCAACTCACAGATATTGACGACTGGTTTATTTCTCCTACTAAACAATCAAGTTTAATCAGAGGAAAAAATAGCGGTAGTAGTGGAGGAATACTAGGGGTGGTATTGGGGGGATACCAGGGTAGTAATGGGGGAATACCAGGGGTAGTAGTCGGGGAAGACCAGGGTAGTAGTGGGGGAATACCCAAAGTATATCCAGTTAAAGATTAGGGACTTCCAAAGAATAAATTAATCAACAAAAACCAAGAATCCAATTTTAAACAATAATGATAATCATTTTAA
>NZ_NOLI01000121.1:0-24259 GCF_002245975.1 Nostoc sp. 'Peltigera membranacea cyanobiont' 213
CGTTCGACTTGCATGTGTTAAGCATACCGCCAGCGTTCATCCTGAGCCAGGATCAAACTCTCCGTTTTGGTTTGTTTCGAGTTTGTGGCTCCGAAAAAAAATATTTCTCGGAATCCTAGTTACTAAATTTTGATTATCTTTTTGGGAAAACCCAAAAGTAAAATCTTGTTGACGAGGATTGGTTTTTTCTTTAAGCTTTCAAAAGTATTATGTTTTTCAGGTTCAGTGGTGGTTAGCGTCTCTCGCTTGCCCACTTAACTAGAGTAACTAGTCATCCCTAATTTGTCAAGGGGGAAATTTATATTTTTTCTAAAAGACCAAATCGCTTGACTGGTATTACTTTCAACTGAATGGGTTAAGCAATAGGAGTGAGGAGGGGTGAGGTAAAAGCGAAGTGGCTAAAACTTGCCTGGGTGTGAATTAAGAGACCATCATTTATAAAGTAAATCTTTAGACCACAGACGGCGCAGCATGATACAGCACTTCCGGCGGCTATGAGGTACATCCTCAAAGCTGAAAGCTATGATAGGAGACGGGCAAGAGGAAAACTGTATTGCATAATAGCCGGAAGCGCTGTATCCCTCTTCTGTCACTTTCCATGAGGGCGATCGCTAGAAGCCTTATGAACCAATCAATACAAGCTATACCGTTAGCAAAAAATTGGTCTTGTATTTGTTATTGGAAAATAATCGCGCAATATCTTGCTATACAAAAGCTCTAGAATTCAGAAATGGCAAAAGTTTTCCGAGAGTGACAGAAGAGGGGTATTTGTCTCTTGACTAACGACCCCTAACTCTTGACCATTAACTAATGACTCAAGTAGATATTCTCATTTTATCAAATGGCCCAGGTGAGGTTACAACCTGGGTGCGCCCAGTAGTAAGGGCGTTGCGACAAAAATTCGGCGATGACCGAAATCAAGTTAGGATCAGTGTAGTTTTATCGCCTTGCTCAAATGCTAGTGGTAAAGAAGCTGCGATCGCACTTTCCTACCCAGAAGTAGATAGAGTACAAGAAGCAGAGCATTTTTGGCAATTTTTGCTCTGGGGCAAAACTTCTGATAATTGGGATTGGAGAAGTCGAGGTGTAGTTGTTTTCCTCGGTGGCGATCAAATTTTCCCCGTAATTATAGGCAAAAAGCTGGGATATCGGACAGTTGTTTACGCCGAATGGGAAGCCCGTTGGCATAAGTGGATCGATCGCTTTGGGGTGATGAAACCCAAAGTTGCTGCTGTTGTCCCCCAGAAATATGCTCACAAATTCACTGTTGTAGGTGATTTGATGCTAGAAGCAGGGGAAAGCCTAGATTCAAATTCCCCTTCAGCTATGACTCCATCACTGAAAACTGAATTTATTGGTCTACTTCCTGGATCAAAAGCGGCAAAATTAGCCCAAGGAGTACCATTAACTTTAAGCATTGCCGAATATGTTCGCGCAAAAAGACCGCAAACTAAATTTGTGATTCCTGTAGCCCCAACTTTGGATTTGGAAACCTTAGCTAGTTTTGCCGATCCTCAAAGGAACTCTATTGCTAAAATTTTTGGCTTTGGTGGTGCTTCCTTAATTGCCCCGGAGGAGGCTAGAGGCAAACCATTGCTCAAAACAGCAACGGGCTTAACTGTAGAATTGTGGCAAGAAAATCCTGCATATCAATTATTATCCCAGTGCTGTATCTGCTTGACTACAGTGGGGGCAAACACAGCCGAACTCGGTGCTTTAGGAGTACCAATGATTGTTTTACTACCAACGCAGCAACTTGATGCTATGCGTTCTTGGGATGGTTTACCTGGGTTGTTGGCAAATCTGCCAGGGATAGGTACGGCTTTTGCTAACGCGATCAATTGGTTATTTCTAACATTCGTGAGACGCAAAGGTTTATTAGCATGGCCAAATATCTGGGCACAGGAAGAGATAGTGCCAGAACTTATGGGTAAACTTCAACCGCAAGAAATTGGGGAAATGGTTTTAGACTTTTTAGCCCATCCAGAAAAATTGGATGATATCCGCGCCAAACTCCGTAATATTCGCGGTGAAAGTGGTGCAGCCCAGAAAATAGCAGAGATTGTTGGTGAGGAAATTTGGTAACAATTAAAGATCGACAGATTCTAAATCATCTGGCAAAGTTGAGTCATTAAGGGCATTGCGGAAGTATTTTCCTGTCAATCCAGTTGCTGAAAAAATTGGTGTGCCAGCCTGGAGGTCAAAAATATAAGCCGTGTACTTTGTTGAACGACGAGGATTTGAACTTGGAAAGCCGCTGATGTCAAAGTTTCCTTTGAGTACTACTAACATCAATGGCGGTTCTTTACCCATAAACTCAAACTCACCAAAACCAGTGGAAGGAATTTCAGCAGCTTTGATTGGACGGGCAAATATTGCCTCCGGTGTGCCGCTTAGTATCTTAAATTGGCAAGAGTGGGCAAGGGTATAGTTTACAGCAGCTTGCCTAATCTCCGTTTCCGAGGCTGAAGTTAGTGGACGTTTTTGAAATATAGTCAACCGATTGATTTCTTCTGGAAAGATTTTTTTGAGAGTTTCAGGGGGAATGTTGCTAAGTTGATTCTCAATTAAACAACGATCTGATGAAGCAGCTATAGATAGTACCGCACAAATACGGCTGACAAAAATACCAAGCTCACTAAAACTTTTTTCATAATTTTATTTTTAATAAATTTCTATGCCCCATAATTCTAATCAAATAATGTAAACAAATGTAATCTCTAGCTTTAGGGACGTATTATTATGCATACATACTATTAAGTAGAACAGGGTAAATAATTAAAGGTTTGTAGTGAGAACTTTAGTTCTCAAATCAGGACTAAAGTCCTTACTACGAACTGATTTTCGCTAAAGTTACATTACTTTACATAGTTTGTTTTTTTCAAGTCGTTCTACTTACTTAGTGGAGGGGGAGATGAGGAAGTAAGAAATTTCTCCCTTATGTGCCTCATTCTCGTCATTTCCTTTAATCCGAAGATTCTCCGTCCCTGCGCCCAAGTTCATAAATGCCAGAGCCCATACAGGCTAAGATTCCTGTACTAATTCCCCAACTTTCACCTAAACTAATTTCCAGACCCCAGTTACATAAAGCGCCAACTACCAAAAAAGGCGTGATGCTAAATAATGATGCATAGAAAGCGTTTTGGGATTCTCTGGCTTTACGAGTCTTTTCAAACTCTGTCTGGCTGGTGTAAAGCGATCGCTCGGCAAAGTTAAACCAACGGTTAAGTTGTTCGATTACCCATTGATTAACTGGGGAAAAACCTAGATATAGCGCCAATGACCACAAACTCGCTCCGGCGATCGCGATCGTGTTTAACTCAAAGCGGAAAGGGAAAATTTCAGTCAGCATGGCTTATGAGAGTCCTGCAAAGGGTTAACTTTAGCTGTCAGTAGATGCTAAACAAACCTCTTGTGCAATTTTAAGCATAAAGGTTAACAAGATTTCAACTAGTTGCTAACTCTCCTACTTTTTTAACAGATCGCAAAAGTCGCCACCCTCGAACAACTCTGACTAGGGTGGAGATAGGGAGGGGTGATGATGATTAAAACAAAAGTTGGCGGATCTCTTCTGTATACAGCAGATTGCAAGTAAGTTACAAAATGCAGGACTCATGCATCTATAAAGAGTTTCTACCTCCCACCTCCTGCTTCAAAACCTGTAGCTTCTGACTTCATGCAAAGGAAAACTGCTGCAAGTCCCAAAAGAAAATAAGCAATGCCCTTTAATACAACGACTTAATCCACTGCCATTCTTTTGTCAAACCTTCTCGCAGAGAAACTTTTGGTTGATATCCGAGAATTTTTTGCGCTTTAGATACATCAGCAGCAGTGTGACGGGCATCTCCCATCGCTTTTTCTATGTGGTTTCTTTTGATTGGTTTCCCAACGATTTCTTCAATCGTATCTAAGACTTCTGCTAAAACCACCCTGCTACCACCACCGATATTTAAGATTTCTCCCACTGCTTCGGGTACATTGGCGGCAGCTAAATTGGCAGCGATGACATCACCAACAAACGTAAACTCCCGCGTTTGCTGTCCATCGCCGTAAATAGGAATCGCCTCATCCTGCAAAATCGATTTAAAGAATTTATGAAATGCCATATCTGGACGCTGTTTAGGGCCATAAACTGTGAAATATCGCAATGATACAGATGGCACACCAAAGTTTTTATGATATAGTCTGCACAAAGTTTCAGCCGCTAGCTTAGTAATACCGTAAGGAGAAACAGGTTGAGGGCAAATTCCCTCATGAGTGGGTAATGTTTCTGCATCACCATATACGCTTGACGAAGAAGCAAATACTAATCTTTTCAGGTGTTTAGCATCTTTAGCTGCTTCTAGCAAAACTTGTGTAGCGTTAATATTTCTTTCTGTATAACCTCGAAAAGCTTTACCCCAACTCGCTCTGACACCTGCTTGTGCTGCTTGATGGTAAACTACATCAACATCTTTTAAGAGTTCCTGCCAATCTAAAAACTGAATATCTGCTTCGATTAATGTAAAGCCAGGTGAGGAATGTAAATGTGCAACATTCTTACGCTTTAACATCGGATCGTAGTAATCATTGAATTCATCAATGCCGATCACTTCTTCCCCTTGTTGTAGCAATATCTCTACGAGTTGAGAACCAACAAAGCCGGCAGCTCCAGTAACGATAATTTTAGCCATGTTACCTATTTTTTGATATTTTCATAAATTTCTATATTCACAGGTTAGTACTTATAATCAATAATCGTCATTACTTAAGCTTGATTTTTAATCAATTATTGTACTGTTTTAAACACAAACATTACTTAAATAGATATACTTAATAATTCAATTTATGCTAGTATATTCAATTTATGCTAGTATATTTATTGAGACATTGCTGTTAAAAAGAGTAATAAATATACTAGTTGACAAAATTGAATCTTAAGAATAGCCGCAGTTGAAATTCCAACAACAGAATCGACTTAAAACCGATATAGATAATTCTTTCTCCCCCCATCCTGCCTCTTCTTGTGATGAGGGGGCTTGCACAAGTGCGATAATTGGTGAAAAAATTGATCCGCGAGAGCCGAATAGGGAATTCTCGTTTCGCAAGGGACGCACGAGGAAATTTAGTGAAAGTTTTAGTCGTAGGTAATGGAGGGCGCGAACACGCTCTAGCATGGAAACTGTTGCAATCTAAGCAAATCGAGCAAGTTGTCTGCGTACCGGGGAATGGAGGTACAGCAAGTATAGAACGTTGCCAGAACTTGACTCTAGCAGTAGATGATTTTGAAGGCATGAGCCAATATGCTCTGGAAAATGGTATCACTCTGGTGATAGTTGGGCCAGAAGTACCTTTGGCAAAGGGAATCACCGATTACCTCCAAGACAAAGGATTGATGGTATTTGGGCCAGTCAGAGCGGGAGCGCAAATTGAAGCGAGTAAAGCTTGGGCAAAAACTCTGATGCAAGAAGCAGGAATTCCGACGGCGCAGGCTGCGGTATTTACGGAGGCAGCAGCAGCAAAATCTTATGTAAGAGCTAAGGGAGCGCCAATTGTCATTAAAGCTGATGGCTTGGCGGCTGGTAAGGGTGTAACGGTGGCCGAAACATTTGCACAGGCAGAAAGTGCCGTGGATGCAATTTTTCAGGGGCAATTTGGCAGTGCTGGCGAATTTGTTGTTATTGAAGAATGTTTAATTGGGCAAGAGGTATCAGTTTTAGCGTTAACTGATGGGTTAACAATTCGACCCTTGCTGCCCGCTCAAGACCATAAGCGGATTGGTGATGGCGATACGGGCGAAAATACTGGTGGGATGGGAGCATACAGCCCAGCACCCATCGCTACGCCAGAGTTGATGGCACGCATTCAAACAGAAGTGTTAGAAAGAGCGATCGCCACCTTACGAGCAAAAGGCATTGACTACCGAGGTGTACTGTATGCTGGGTTAATGATTGCACCTAATGGCGACTTGAAGGTTTTGGAATTTAACTGTCGCTTTGGCGATCCCGAAACCCAGGTGATTTTGCCACTGTTAGAAACACCCTTAGAAGAATTGATTCTAGCCTGTGTGCAGCAACGATTAAGTGAATTGCCGCCCATTGCTTGGAAAGGGGGAGCATCTGCTACTGTCGTTGCGGCTTCAGGTGGTTATCCAGGAGTTTATGAGAAAGGCCAGGTGATTACTGGCATTGACAACGCAGAGGCAACAGGAGCAACTGTATTTCATGCAGGTACGAAATTGAACCAGCAACAAGAAATAGTGACAGACGGGGGTCGAGTATTAAATGTAACTGGAATCGGAGAAAATTTTGAGCAAGCGATCGCCCAAGCCTACGCTGCAATCAAATATATTCAGTTTGATGGGATATATTACCGTAAAGATATCGGTCATAGAGTTAAGAGTTAGGAGTTGGGAGTCTGAATATGAGGGAATAACTAATGCCCCATACCCAATGCCCTAACATATTTGTCGGATTAACTGTTAATTTTTAAGTTGTTGGGCTTTATAACAAAGACTACTAACAACTTTATTTAAGATGCTAAGTCTGTTCAAAACAATTCGAGATGCGATCGCTAGTTGGTGGTCGGAGTTCACACTCCAGACTAAACTGCTGGCTGTGGCCACATTGGTGGTTTCTTTGGTGATGAGTGGTCTGACCTTCTGGGCTGTGAATACAATTCAGCAGGACGCGCGGATGAATGACACCCGCTTCGGTCGTGATTTGGGGCTGCTACTTGCTGCCAATGTTGCTCCCCTCATAGCTGACAACAATTTGACTGAGGTTTCCCAATTTTCTCAACGCTTCTATAGCAGCACCTCTAGTGTGCGTTACATGCTCTACGCTGATGAAACTGGGGAAATCTTTTTTGGCATACCTTTTTGGGATGCAGAGGTAGAAAACTCTCTTACCATTAAACGGCGAATCCAACTGCCAGAAGATTACCCAGGGGATGGGGAAAAGCCGATGGTGCGGCAACACATGACCCCAGACGGCGTTGTTACCGATGTGTTTATTCCTCTAATCGTTAATAAAAAATATTTAGGTGTATTAGCGATCGGCATCAATCCCAATCAGACTGCGATCATTTCCACCAATTTTACCCGCGATGTCACCATTGCCGTTTTTATCACCATTTGGGTAATGGTGATTTTGGCAGGAGTGATTAACGCCTTGACCATCACTAAGCCAATCAAAGAACTACTGGTAGGGGTAAAGCAAATTACTACCGGGAATTTCAAGCAGCGCATTGATTTACCTTTAGGGGGCGAACTGGGGGAGTTAATTTTAAGCTTTAATGAGATGGCAGAGCGATTAGAGCGCTATGAAGAACAGAATATTGAGGAATTGACCGCAGAAAAAGCCAAGCTAGAAACCCTAGTTTCCACGATCGCAGATGGTGCAGTATTGATTGATAACAACATGCAGGTGATATTAGTCAACCCCACAGCGCGGCGAATTTTTGGCTGGGAAACTATTGATGTGGTAGGCTGCAATGTGTTGCATCACTTACCGACAGATGTACAAATGGAAATCTCTGGCCCTTTGTACGAAATGGCAGCAGGGGAATGCGAAAGTGCTGAATTCCGAATTTTTATTAACCAACCCACCCCACGGACGATCCGTATTCTCTTAACTACAGTACTCAACGTGCAAAGAGAAAGCATCAAAGGCATTGCGATTACTGTCCAAGATATAAGCCGTGAGGTGGAATTAAACGATGCAAAAAGCCAATTTATCAGTAATGTTTCTCACGAACTGAGAACGCCATTATTTAACATCAAAACTTATATTGAAACCCTGCACGACTACGGTGAAGACTTAGCTTTACAAGAACGGCAAGAGTTTCTGCAAACAGTAAACCATGAAACCGATCGCCTAACTCGCCTAGTTAACGATGTTTTAGATTTGTCAAAACTCGAATCTGGTCGTCAGTACAACTTCGATGGGGTAGATTTAGCCCAAGCGATCGAGCAAACCCTGCGTACTTACCAACTCAATGCTAAAGAGAAAGGTGTTGAACTTGTTCAAGAACTTGCTCCTAATTTGCCCCTGGTAATGGGTAATTACGATCTGTTAGTACAAGTGTTTGGCAACCTAATTGGTAATGCTCTCAAGTTCACAAAAGCCGGTGGTAAAGTAGCAATCCGCGCCTACCAACTAGATTTTAAGCCCAATCACACCCAATCTTCTCCAGTGCGGATTGAAATCTCCGATACTGGAATAGGCATAGCCACAGAAGATCAACACTCAATTTTTGAACGCTTCTTTCGTGTAGAAAACCGAGTTCACACCCTAGAAGGCACGGGTTTAGGATTATCGATTGTTAGAAATATCATCGACAGACATCGTAGTAAAGTCCATCTCGTGAGTGAAGTCGGCATTGGGACAACTTTTTGGTTTGATTTAACTGCCTTTGAGGAAAAAGCCCCACCGATACAAGTTGAAGCTATTGCAGAAGTATCCAAAATCACCACAGGTTGAAGAATGGGGTATGGGGCATTAGTTATTTTTTCTCCCCCATCTCCCCACTCCTACAAAAAACAAATCAAGGTCTTAATATCACGAACAAAAAACAGACTAATAATAAACCTAATAGCAACAGCAAAGCCTGATTGCGTTTTACCCAACTTTTCACAGTTACAGCAAAACTGTTAGTGTAACGCTGCTGTTTTGACTCTAACTTTGTATCTTCAATATTTTGGTAGAGTGTACAGTCTTTGGCGTAGGGACGTTTAGGAAAATTGCAAGTATCATCAGCGTGATAGGTGCAGGTGTCGCACAGATACCCGTCCCCAGTGGCGCGGTGCAATGGAATACCGGGATGACCGTAAGCTTTGAGTGTCGTCCGGCAATAGGGACAACTTATAGCTTGATTATCAACGAGTTGATGGCAGTGGGGACAAGATACAGTAGCCAAAACCTTTAGCGCAAATAGGTAAACACTTTGATTCTAGCCATTTACAGGGCTAATGGGGAAATACATAGGTAGCCTGTTAATTATGAGGATGGCTAGGTAACAGAATTCAGCAAAATTACTAATTTTATGATGATTATTTATATTTTCTAAGTGATTTCTATCACTCAAAATAATTAATGGTATGTCATAATCTAGCAAATATGAGTCTTTGTCCCAAGTCCAATAATTATTTTGAGGTAGAAAAATATTGCCTTTTAATCCTGAGCTATGCCGTAACGAAAGCGAAGTTGAAAGCAAACTCATAGTGCAATATTTGCTACCGCAGCTAGGTTATACACCTGACACCTGGCATCAAGAGGTTGCCATTGGTAGCATCCGCTTAGATTTCTTAGCATTTGCCGCACAGGTGATTCCCTTTGTCTTAGATGCCAATTCGCCGTTGAGTGTCGTTATGGAGGCAAAGCATCCCAAGCAAAACTTAAATAATCATGTCCCCCGACTTAGGCATTATTTAACCAGCTTGAATGTCAGGTATGGATTGCTGACTAACGGCAAAGAGATTAGAATTTATCAAAAATTGCAGACTGATATTCAATTAATATTTCAATGTTCTGGGAAGGACGTTGAGACAAAATTAGAGAATATTAAAGGTTTAATTGGTAGAGAGAGTTTAAAAGAAGGAAAGTTAGTAGATAAATCAGAACTTCAAATAGAAAATAATTCCAATTTTGAAACAAAGAGGCAACATTCAATGAAAACAATTGCAATTTACCACAATAAAGGCGGCGTTGGTAAAACTACCGTTGCAGTCAACCTTGCAGCAGCATTACGTAAAAAAGGTAAAAGGGTACTTTTAATTGATATAGATTCCCAGGCTAATACTACTTTTGCTACAGGATTAATTAAATTTCAATTTGATGAAGATGACGATTTACGGGATTCTAATATCTATCATTTGTTAGAATCAGGTGATTTTTACTTAATACCCGATGTTATTCGAAAATCACATTACTTTAATAATCCTGAATTAGATGTTATTCCTGCACATATTAATTTAATAGAAGGACAGTATAAACTTAATCAAATTGATGCTAGTAAGACTAGGTTAGTTACAAAATTAAAAAAAGTAGAGCCAGAATATGATGTTGTTATTATTGATACACCTCCATCTAGAGATTTATATGCTAAAGTAGCACTTGTTGCTGCTGATTACCTAATAATTCCTTCAGATTTAAAGCCATTTGCAAATCAAGGATTGTTAAGTGTCAAAAACTTTATTATAGAAGTTAATGAATTTAGAGAAATGATAGGAAAACCACACATTATATTAATGGGTATCCTGGCTTCAAAAATTTCTACTAATTCTAAATTTTTACAATATACTTTTCCTAAACAAAGGAGCGTCATTTCAGAACGTTACAATCTACCTTTGATGGAAGCAGTAATTTATGATAGAACCGTGCTATCAGAATGTATGAATCAGACTATAACAGTTGGAGATTTAGAATATCCTGATCCCAAATCTGTTGTTAAATATGCAGAAGAAGTAAAATCAGATGCTCAAAAATCTGCTATGGAGTTTGAAATTTTAGCAGATGAAGTGTTGATAGGAATAGGTTTAAATAAATGATGAATTTCTCTTTAGTAGATGTAAAAAGTATTATTTCTAATGAACCTCGTTCAAATTTTTCAGAGGCTGATTTGGAAAACCTCGCAGACATAATTATAGAAACTGGAGGAATTATCAGACCATTAGTTGTAAAAATGACAGGAGTAGAGAGTTATACGGTAGTTGATGGACATTTTGAATATTATGCTGCTGTCAGGGCGCGAGAAAAAAATCCTCGGCAAGCTGAAATGGTTAATGCCTTTGTTATCGCTCCAAAATTAGAGGATTTAGTACTAAAGCAAGTTGCATCTCTCCAAGAAATTGATTCTTCTGCTGAACAAGTAAGACCACAACCTGAAACAACAAAATTAGAACCACGTTTAGCAAATTTAGAATTACGTCTTGAGAAACAATTAAATGAATTTAAGTCAGAATTTATACAAGAAAGACAGAGAATAGAAAATCAGTTCAAGCAACTTGAAAACCTTATTCCCCAAAAGGGTGAACAGAGTAATCCACTTAGTTTGTTGAACTCTTTGGACAAAGATGAGTTATCTATAAAGTTACAACGCTCTAGAATTCGTGGGGCTGAAAAACTTGCAAAAGACATATTTGATGCTCGACGCAAGAAATCAAAGCAACAATTTGAAGATTACCGAGATGTAGTAAAATCTGTTGATAACTTAGGTGATAAAACAATTTTGACTATTATTGATGAGTGGTCAAGAAGTTAGTACTTATTAAAATAAATTTTTTGCAGTGTAAAAACTCTGCATAGCTTTCTCTGCGTTTCTCTGCATGAGGCATTAACCACCAAGTACTTGATACAAGCGATGCCTTGCGGCAGACTGTGCCAAAGCGTTTATATAGGCTAACCCCGCACCTGTCGCAGTGCATTAAACGCCTTACCTCGTAACCCAACTGGTAACAGAGATAATCCTAAAGCAGTCCAAGCTTTAGGTGTCGAAAAAGACTGTCCCGCCAAAACTAGCTCTCTACCTTTTTGCGTTTCACCCTTTTCAATTAAACGCAAACCTAATAATAACTGCGTTTCAGTTAGACGATTTTTCCTAATTGCCTCTATTTGTTCAGAATCAAATTTATAACTTTCTAAATATCGCATCTTATCAAATAAATAAGGAATAGCCCGATTGATACCTTGCTGTTCTGCATGAGTGCGATATTCCATCAATAATTCAGGTAAATAATAACCATTTTTTCCAGCCAAGGCTAGACGTACAAATAAATCATTGTCCTCACAATTTTGCATATTTGGCTGCATATATCCTAATTCTTGCAATGTCTTACAGCGAAATAATGTCGCCCCAACTTGAAAGCTTTGTTGAATAAATACAACTTCCAACAAATTATCTACAATACCTGCTGGTAAATTCTTCCTACCCCAGCGATGAGAATTTTCTTGAGTTTTTTCCTCATCCCGGACATTGTTAATATCAATTATCCAATGGTCTGTACCAACAAAATCAATGCTAGAGTCTTGAGCAAGAATAGCTGCGGTATTTGACAGAAAATTGGGTGTTAGCCGATCGTCATCATCAAATTTAATAAAATATTCACCACTGGCAGCATCAAAACCAGAGCGCATATTATTACTTTTACCAATATTTTGCAGATGACGGATATATTTAATCCGTTCGTCTGTGTACTGTGACATCAACTCAGGTGTGCGATCGCTAGAACCGTCATCACAAATAATTAGCTCAAAGTCTTGCTCAGACTGATTTAGTACACTGTCAATGGCGTAAGGAAGAAGATGAACGCGATTAAAAGTAGGAACGCAAACAGTAATTTTAGGCATAAGATTCTATACTAAATATAAAAAATAGACAGCTTATATCAATTGCTAATTTAAGGCATCGTCAATCAAGCTATATTTAGCGGATAGCTCTTTGAATCTTATTTATTGTTTTGTTGAAAAGTTTATTAGTCTTTGCAATTATACTAAGTGGTTTTAACTCTTTTGGTCTTTGTTCTGGCTGTTTGAGAAAGCGATAATGTAAAAACTCATTGGCATAACAAATATTAACATCTTGTCCTTGACATAACTGGGCAAAATCATGAGAAGAATAGCTCATATAATGGATGCGATGAATGGGTTTTAAGCCATCTTGATTGTAAAGAACATTATTAATATTGACGAAAGGATCTGCATTGGCACAGTTACCTGTTCTATCTTCACCATTGGGGCTAAGTGTAAAGTTAAAAAGTGGGCGATCGCAGCGCAAAGTCATATAGTTAAACAAAAAAGCATCATCCCACCATCCATTGATCCATTCAACTTCCCTATGGGTAATTAATCGCTCTTTCATTGTTTGAATTTCTTTAACAGTAAATAGCCCTCGTTTAGAGCCAAAAAAGCTAGAGCAATGTAGCTTAGAACGGATATCTGCTTCTGTATATAGTCCAGTTTGTTCTATAAGTGGAATATTTAACGCTGCAACAGCTTCATCCTTAATATGTTCCCAATCATCAAAAATAAAATCGTATGTTTCTAGCTTGTCAATTAGATTATTGAGTGGCTTCATTGCCAAACTATCACTATCGTAAAATACGAATTTATCAAAAATCCCTTCAAAGCCAACAAACTTTCTTTGTAAATGACTTTTGTACCAACTAGAACGCGATAATTTTGTCTCTTTTTTACTAGACTGAGCAGCCCAGACCTGATGAGCAAATTCTTCCCAGCGTTGAATTACATCCCAATTATCAAATAGGATTACATTCTTTCGAGCATTAACTTCTTGCCTAACTAAGTCTAGTTGTTCATTGTATGGAATAATACAAATAGGGATATCTGCGCTAATATTCACCTCAATGCTGTTTAGTAAAGCTACTAATTGGTCAAACACCACATCATTAGCAAGGGTGTAAATACCGAAAGAATCCATTTTGATAAACCCTTTTTATCTCTAGTTACTGAGCAACGCAGACAATATTATCGTTATTTCCTGAGCTATTATTCCCAAATAATCAATAATATACACATCTTTACGCTTTGTGCTGAGAGATCGAGGAGAAAGCGATTTTGGTTAGTTTGGATGATACTAGGTTCCGCCACTTTTGAGTCATTGCTTATACTGCAACTTCTGGAGCTTGCTTCTTAGAGTTGTCTATGATATTTTGCTAAATAGCATAAAATACACTGATTCTATCAATTTGCCGTATTTTATGATGCTATCAAATAGCCGAAGGAGTTTGGAGTTAAGATCGCTGAGATAATCTACCAAATATATAACAAGTAGAAAAGCCATTCTTGTTGATTGAGAAGTCGATGTCTGATATATACCTGAATTTTTCAACGAAGCGCCTGTTGCGATCGCTCTGAACAAAATCATCAATGGTAGGGATGAAATACATAGTCTGGGATGGAAGCGACTAATTTCGTTTCCTGAACTTGGTAGTCAGGATAGCATCCTACAATTAATATACGTATACAAACTATTCATAATCGTACTGTCAAAGGCGGAGGCTAAACATTGGGACAATTGCAAGCACAACCTCTGGTTTTGTCAGACTCTCAAAAAAATTGGGTTTTACTCGGTGTTGGACTTGGGGTGTTCATGTCTACCCTTGATGTGGGCATCATCAATGTTGCTTTACCCACATTGGTACAAGCCTTTGATACCAGTTTTCCTACAACCCAATGGGCGGTATTGAGTTACCAGTTGGTCAGTTCTGGTTTAGTTTTGGGGGCAACGCGCTTGGGAGATATGTGGGGCAAAAAGTCCTTATATCAGGGGGGACTTGTTCTGTTTACCTTAAGTTCGCTGTTGTGTGCTTTTGCACCTAGTATTGAGTGGTTGATTGCCTTTCGCGCCCTTCAAGGACTGGGGGCGGTGTTCATTTCTGGGCTTGGTTTGGCAATTATCACAGAAGTTTTTCCATCTTCCGAACGCGGTCGGGCTGTTGGCGTTATCGGTAGTGTTGTGTCACTGGGAATTGCTTTTGGCCCTTCCGCAGGCGGACTACTCTTAAGCTGGTCAGGCTGGCGTAGTATATTCTCGATCAATGTACCGTTGGGGATCGTAGCTAGTTTTTTGGTAGTTAGGGTGGTGCCACCTTCTGTACGGATTGAGGGTAAACAAAAATTTGACTTTTTTGGAGCCATATTAGCTTTATTAACTCTGGGTAGTTTTGGTCTGGGTATGACACTAGGGCAAAGTCAGGGCTTTGGCAGTACTAATGCACTGATATTATTAGCGATCGCTGCCGTAAGTTTCACAATTTTTTTGGTAGTTGAAGCGATCGTAGAACAGCCGCTACTAGAGCTACAACTGTTTCGCAATCTTCAGTTGAGTATGGGTTTGCTTAGTGGCTGGCTAGCATTCATTGTTATTGGCGGTTCGCTACTCATCGTCCCTTTCTTTCTAGAGGGCGTTAAGCATTATCCGACGGTAAAAGTGGGGCTGCTACTAGCTGTGTCACCCGTACTTAGCGGGTTAATTGCCCCACTAGCTGGAACACTTTCAGACCGCTTTGGCGCTCGACTAATCAGCCCAATTGGGCTGGGGTTAATGATAGGTGGCTGTCTGGGGATTAGCACCTTTGATGCTCAAATTACTGAGCTTGGCTATGTGTCGCGCTATTTTATTTATGGCATTGGACTAGGTTTATTCCAATCGCCCAACAATAGCACTGTCATGGGAGCAGTACCAAGGGAGCGGCTAGGGATTGCTTCTGGACTACTTTCTTTGTCACGAACATCAGGGAACACAGTAGGAGTTTCTTTAATCGGGGCAGTATTTGGGGCATTAATCGCTAGCATGTCTGCGGGTGCGGATGTCTCTGTTGCCCCTCCTGATGCGATCGTTGCGGGGTTCCAAGGAACTTTTCGTTTGGCAGCCCTAATCCTTTGTGGGGCAGCAATTGCATCCGTTTTGAGGATCGGTGGGAGGAAGAGGGACAAGGGGATTTGAGTGAGAACTTATAACAAGTCTTTCTCAATTACCAATTATTAATTACCAAGGAGTTAAATAAATGACAGAGAAATTAGCAGGAAAAGTAGTAATTATCACTGGGGCATCATCGGGAATTGGAGAAGCAACTGCGATCGCTTTGGCTTCAGTTGGAGCAACAGTAGTATTAGCTGCTAGGCGTGGCGATCGCCTCCAGGCTTTGGCAGAACGCATTGAAGCTAGTGGTGGCAAGGCGTTGCCCATTGTCACCGATGTGACTGATGAAAACCAGGTAAATAACTTGGTGGCCAAGGCAAATGCAGAATTGGGAAGGGTTGATATCCTTGTGAATAATGCAGGGATTGCCTTACTTGGAACCATTGAAGCGGGAAATAGCTCAGACTGGCGGCGATCGTTTGACCTCAATGTACTAGGACTGTTATATGCTACTCATGCTGTTTTGCCTTTGTTGAAGGCGCAAAAATCGGGGCATATAGTCAATATTTCCTCGGTGGCTGGCCGGACAGCGCGGGCGGGGGTTGGTGTTTATAATGCTACCAAATGGGGTGTCAATGCCCTCTCCGAAGCATTGCGCCAAGAAGTTCACAAAGATAATATCCGCGTCACCATTATCGAACCAGGTTTGGTGGATACGGAAATTGACAACCAAATTACCGATCCCGTTGCCAAACAACGCATTGAAGAACGGCGCAAGGCAATTACACCTCTGCATAGCGAAGACATTGCCGCTGCGATCGTTTATGCCGTCACGCAGCCATCGCGCGTTAATGTCAACGAAATCCTCATCCGGCCAACTGGACAAGAACATTAGACTTCTTGCAGAAGTGGGGAAAAGTTTAAAAGGCAAAGGGATAGAATTTACCCTTTATTCTTTTCCCTAATATAGGATTACTATTTGATTTTTGAACGAAATTAAGTATTGTAGAGTGTGCTAGTAGTCTGTCAATAAATAATTGATGGATAAATTTCCTGTAGAGACGGCGATTTATCGCGTCTCTCTAACCGTCAAAATGAATTTGACAGACTACTAGAACGGAGTTCGTAACGCACTATTATCAAGGGTTTGATGCCGTACTCTCCGTGCTAACACATCCTACGGATATTTTCTCCAAATCAAATCGGAAGGCTATATCTGGTAAAAGTACCCTAATATTTATTAGTAGTAAAGCTGTCATGCTTGTAAAATAGAGCATTTAGGTCAAGTCGCTTCTCTACGAGACGCTGCGCGAACGCTCCAATTAAAAAAAGGTCATTCGATGATTAATTCCTGCAATTCTTTTCGTAAAGACAAAGGCTCATAACCCAATGCAAAAGCTTTGGAACTATTTAAAGAAACATCTGCTGGCCTAGCTGCTGCCATTTCCACATCTTGTTGTCGGCAGGATTTGAGTTTGGTAGCAGGGAGTTGAAATACTTCAACTAATATCTTTCCAAAATCATAACGCGAAATCCGCTCTTTGCCACCTAAGTGAATGATGCCGTTAACTTTTTCTAATACTAATAAAAGTCCTTTAGCGGCAGTTTTTCCACTTACTGGGGTGCGAAATTCATCTACAAATAAATTGAGTTCTTTTTCTGCTTTTAAAGTTTGAATGAATGGCTGAATAAAGCTTTTGGCTGTAGGTGTGGCTGCACCAAACATCAACGGCATTCGACAGACTGCTGTCATGGGATATCTTTCTAGCATACCTGCTTCTGCGATCGCTTTTTGCTCGCCGTAAAGGTTGACAGGACACACAAAATCTGATTCTCGATAGGGAGCATTTAAGCCATCAAAAACCAAGTCGGTTGAGGTAAAAGCACAAGGAATAGAGTTATCCGCGCAAAGTCCAGCAATATTGCAGGATGCTGTGACGTTAATTGCGTGCGATTCTTCAGGGTGGGTTTGACAAAAATTTGGTTGCGAATGTGCGGCTGTATGAATCACTGCTGTTGGCTTGACATCACTAAATATACGCTGCAATTCCCGAAAATCTGTTAAGTTCACTTTTAGCATTTTGATCCCAGGAATTTCTAAAGGATGGGATAAATAAGTGCCATAAATCTCCCATTCTTGTTTTGCAAGTTGGCAAAGATGCCATCCTAAAAAACCACTGGCTCCGGTGATTAACAATTTTTTCATGTCTAATTGTAAACCGCCCAAGAAAAAATCCTTGCTACAGTAAGCTCATATTTTACACTGAGTGGTGGTGACAAAATACTATTGCAGTAATTCCTGAAACTGCTTTTCACTACGCACTTTGCTAAAGTCTGGATCGGTTTTGGCTAATTTCTTGTATTTATCAGGAACCAGCTTGATGGCTTTGTCTAAATTCTCAATTGCTAATTCCAGATTGCTTTGTAAAGCATAAGAGCAAGCTTTGTTGTAATATGCTTGGTGTAAATCTGGCTTGATGGCGATCGCTCTATTATAAGATGCAATAGCGTCTTGGTAGCGGTGCAGCTTTGTCAGAGCAATGCCTCGGTTAATTAAAGCTTCATATTTGTCGGGTTTGATAGCGATCGCTTTGTCGTAAGATGCAACAGCATCTTTGTAGCGTTGCAACGATGTCAAAACTATACCACGATTATACCAAGCTTCATATTTGTCGGGTTTGATAGCGATCGCTTTGTCGTAAGATACCAGAGCGTCTTTGTAACGTTGCAATGATGTCAAGCCTATGCCACGGTTAATCCAAGCTTCAGGACTCTCAGCTTTGATGGCGATCGCTTTGTCATAAGCTTTTATTGCATCTTCATAACGTTGTCCATCTAATAAATTATTACCTTGATGAAAAAAATCTTCTGCTTTTTGGGTAGTCTTCGCTTCTATGAAAAGCTGGGTTACATTACTTTCTTGGACAACTTGTGTAGTCTTTTCTATTGATGAGTTTGCCCCACCACTACAACCAAAAGCGAAGAAAGCTATCAAGCCAGATGCAACTAAGCAGCGCTGAAAAACCATGCTGTACCTACAAAACTTCTGAGACGATGTTAAAATTCGTTCGTTTTTTGAGTATTATCAAAATACACTAGTTTATACCCATTAATTTACTTATATTTTCAGAAAGAGCTTGGTTGATAATGCATATATGCTTATTTAAATCAAGCGGATAATACATTATCATATTAAATATACATAAAGCAATTACTTAGAACTTATTTCACTAAAAAAACATTATTTTTGTTGCTGTATATGTTGTAATAGCAAGGATTTGGGAATATTTATTTTAGTTAACAAGGTTGCGATCGCACTAGTTTTTCACCCAATCAATGATGTTATTTGCTTTATTCTATCAAGCAAATATCTAGGCTAATCATTATTCATATTATGTCTTTGCATCTTTCTAGCAATTTTAACTATGCAACTTAAGAACGCATCACGCATTATATTAACAAATTCTAGAGGGTTAAATCTCCCGCTTCTAACAATGTGTTGTTTTGTGGCGATGGTGATTTGTCTATTTATTTAATCATTGATAATAGCAGATTAAATGAAGCAATTTAATATCTATAAACAGGACATTTTAGATAACGCCTCCATGTCTTTTTCATCCAAAATTATGTTTTTATCAAAAAGACATGAAGGCAAAAAATAGATAGCAGTATGCTCTAGTTTTGTAACCCCTAACTAATGCCAAATACTGACTCGACAGTTGACTTAATCGAATCTCGCGCATCCTTTAAAGTTTGGCTAATGGGATGCTTTGCTTGCAAAAATACACGGGCACAATTGCGTCCCGGCATTCCCGAAATCGAACCACCTGGATGAGTCCCTGCACCAGTCAAGAATAGATTCTCAATAGGCGTTTTGTAGTTCGCTATTTCTGGTAAGGGACGGAAAAATATCATCTGATCTAAAGTCATATCAATATGATAATAATTTCCTTTGTATGCACCTAATCTTTCTCCTAATTCTGCTGGGCTTTCTACACGACGGGCGATAGTTGCATTCTTGACATTTGGTGCATAGTCTGCCAACTTATCAATCACCCTATCTGCAACTTTGTTTTTCAATTCATCTGTCCAACCAGTACCTTTTAAACCAGTGCCTTCTGCACCAGCAATTTGATAGGGGGCAAAAAATTCAATCCATACGGTGTGCTTACCTGCTGGTGCTAATGTAGCGTCTAAATAACTAGGCATTACCACATACATTGATGGGTCAGCATCAGGAATTTCTCCCAAGGTGCATTTACTATGAGCCTGTTCTACATGAGCCACAGAATCAGCAATTAAGATAGAACCAACGAGATATTCGTCTTTGTGGGCGTGGTATGGAAAGCGCAGTGGTTCGTCTAAAGCTAAGTCTATCTTGAGGATGGTTTCGTTATTATTAACGATGCGGCGTTCTAACCTTTCCCATAAATCTGGATCGGCTCCATCAACATCGCTTTTATCAGTCATTTGTAAGAACAACCGCTTGGCATCAATATTAGAAATAACCCCATGTTTAGCGCGATATTCTTTACCACCACCAACCCGCACACCTACAGCTTTTCCATCATCAATTAAAACTTTTTCAACATGCTGATCTGTGAGAATAACGCCACCTTTACTTGTGACTAAATTCACCAAAGCTTGCACAAGTGCGCCAGTACCGCCGCGAGGTCTGGCCATTCCAGGATTATGACGCATTGCCATCATAATTGCACCAATAGCAAGGGTTTTTTGCGATGGTGGCGCACCAAGTTCTGCTGCTAATCTGGCTAGTGGCGCTTTCAGGAATTCCTCATCAAACCACTCATTAAGTAAATCTTCAGCGCTGGTTAACATGGTGCGAATAAAGTCCAGCGTTTTATTGGGAGAACCAATAACCGAAAATAAATCTTTCAGTTTGGTGATGTCGTAGTTACCAACGATATCTATAATTGACTTTGGTGGTGCATTAAACATAGGAACCATTGCACCGATCGCTCGCTGCCAAAAGTCTACAAATTCAGCGTATTTTTTGGCATCACGTTCGCTGTAACGGGCAATTTCTGCACAAGTCTTTTCCACTGACTTATGTCCTAAGAAATACTTACCATCAGGATGAGGACAGAAAACAACCGGATCGCACTCCAGATAATGCAAGCCGTATTTTTCTAGTTCTAATTCTTCAACAACTGGCCCCAAGTGAATAAATTCATGGTCAATGGCACATAAATTAAATTTAAACCCAGGAGCTTCTTGGGGTAAACATTCTTCAGTTGTTGCTGCACCACCTGGAACAGAACGTTTTTCCAATAACAGGACACTATAACCAGCTTTCAGCAAATAAGCTGCACAAACTAGCCCATTGTGCCCAGCACCGATCAGCACAACATCATACTCTTGCATAGTTATCATTTTGAAATTAAGTAGCTTTCAAAAGTTTATAAAATTTTTAATAAATTTACATCACTCCCTAGTTACAAAAATTATCTTTAACTACTGCCAGTCCTACTAAGGAGATAGTTCCGTGATTGATGAGGGTATTTGCTTTACTTGAGTTTCTACCAGAAGTATTAAACTACCCTTTTCTACTTTTATATCTTTAATCTTGAACGCCATATCTTCCCATTTTAAGTATGGCAGATTCATCAATTCTTTTACTTTCTGCATTAATGCTGTAACTAATTCTATTGAAACACCTTCTCCCTCAGTGCAGTTAAAACTCTCCAGCATCGCGGGTTTTGCATGAGTGCGTGGACGAAGCACCGCAGTGTAAGCTAAAGGGCGAGTATTTCCCTTTTCCTTTAACAGCACTCTTCCCCTACATTCTATTTTGGCATCACCAGGTAAAAATACTTTAATTTCTTGTGGTTCAAAACTCACAATTTCACCATCTACATCCAACTCCAAGTTTTGCATCTGGGTGCGAATAAAGTCTGAGGTCAAGGCGCGATTAATATCTACTTCTGTAAGTATAATGCGGGCTGTAGCATTTACTGGCTCATTGAGTTCTATTTGACCAAAAAGAGCGCTTAAGGGATTAATATTAATACTATCTGTTTGCAGTTTTATTTCCTGTACGCGAATGTCTTCTTGGATCGCTAATCCTTTACCTACAACCGAAACCCCATCAGCTTGTCCCTGAACTATTTTCAACAGATCGGTTTGTATATCTATTTCTATATTTTCTGCTCCATCTAGCTTTTCGGATATTCTCCTTTCAGCTTCTTGGGATAGAAATTCTTCTTCCAAACGATGCTCATCAGGCATGAATTACTAATCTCATAAATGTCCTCTTACTATTTACTGTAAAGGCTACATACTAAGGAGCGAATCTATATTTTGGTATATGTAATTTGGAGAATTAAGGTAATTTTTCATTTATGAGTAAAACTGCTTTAATTAGTCAAAGAACTTGTTAATTAATTATAAATAAACTTGAAAATGTATCTAAATATATAGATAGAGGTAAAGATTTGCTGAAAACAAGCATGACTCCCAGAAAAAGGTATCTTCAGTATTTTCGAGAAAACCATAAAAAAAGAAGCTTTATAGTCTCAGTATATTTTCAAAACTCAAAGCTGATTCCTAAAGCTATTATGGTTCAAATATAGGTGCAGCTTCAATTTCTTCTGTTAGAGGAAACTCATTAACAAGATTAGCGATCGCCATAATTCTCTCAAAATTTGCCACCACCCCATCACGATACTCATCTCTTAGCTGCAAATCCAACAACAATGCCATTTGCTCAACATACTCACCCACATCAAATCCTTTTCTCATCTCTCCTCCTCTGCGGTTCGTTAGTTATTCTAAACTTATAACCTCTTGCTACACCTCAAATAAACAATGCGATTAATTTTATACAGTAAACCAGGCTGTCATTTATGCGAAGGCTTGCAAGAAAAGCTAGAAAAAATCCAAAATCTTAGTTTCGAGTTGGAAATTAGGGATATTACGACTCGTGAAGATTGGTTTGCTGCCTATGAGTATGAGGTGCCAGTACTTTATTTATCGAACCACAGAGGACTAGAGGAGGACACTTGCGTGCGGGGGTTCCCCCCCGTTGAGCAAAGTTTCCGTGGCGCGGAGGAAGAAATTATAGAAGCACCATTGCCGCGTCCTTCTCCTCGTGCTAGCGTGCAGCAGTTGGAGCAAATGTTGCGTAAGTATTTAGCCAATTAGAAAAAAATAATGCAGAATAAGCGCAAGATCAAGAATGTGACGAGGTTCACAACATGAAATTGCGGGAATTACTAACGGCGGTAGACAGTGTTGAGCAATTGCCTAGCCATCCGACTTTAGAGGATGTGGAAGTTAGGGGTTTGAAGACGAATTCTCATGCTTGTCGTGTGGGAGATTTGTTTATTGGGATGCCAGGAACGCGAGTTGATGGTGGGGAATTTTGGCAAAGTGCGATCGCATCGGGGGCTGTAGCTGCGATCGTCTCTCCTGAAGCTGCACAAAAAAATCCTCCCACAAATCAGGCTGTGGTCATCAGTGCAAGTAACATCACTCAAGCTTGTGCCCAGATAGCTAGTGCTTTTTACGGTTATCCGGGGCGAAAACTCAAGCTGGTAGGCGTGACTGGTACAAATGGCAAAACTACAACTACCCATCTAATTGAATTTTTGCTGATCGAAGCTAATCTAGCCACAGCTTTGATGGGAACTCTCTACACCCGTTGGGCAGGTTTTGAGCAAACTGCTGCTCACACTACGCCCTTCGCCGTGGAACTGCAACAGCAGCTAGCAGAGGCTGTAAATGCTGGTAGTGAGTTCGGGGTGATGGAAGTGAGTTCCCACGCTTTGGCCCAAGGGAGAGTGTTGGGTTGTGAATTTGAGGTGGCGGTATTTAGCAATCTGACTCAAGACCATCTCGACTATCACAGCGACATGGAAGATTACTTTGCCGCCAAAGCGTTGTTATTTAGCCCGAATTATCTCAAGGGACGAGCAATCATTAATGCTGATGATTCTTATGGCAAACGGTTAATTGCTTCGTTAGATTCCTCACAGGTTTGGAGTTACAGTGTCAACGACAACAGCGCTGATTTATGGATGAGCGATTTAAGTTATGAGCCGAATGGTGTCAGTGGTACATTACATACACCAAAAGGTGACGTAGCTTTTCGATCGCCTCTAGTCGGACAATATAATTTAGAAAATCTTTTAGCAGCCGTAGGAGCAGTTTTACACTTAGGGCTAGATTTGCAGTTAGTGGCATCTGTAATACCTGATTTTCCTGGAGTTCCCGGACGGATGGAACGGGTACAGATTAAACCTGAGCAAGATATTAGCGTGATTGTAGATTATGCCCACACACCCGATAGCTTGGAAAATCTGTTGAAAGCTGCACGCCCGTTTATACCAGGGAAGGTGATTTGCGTATTTGGTTGTGGAGGCGATCGCGATCGCACTAAGCGCCCAAAAATGGGTAAAATTGCTGCTGAGTTAGCTGATGTGGCAGTAGTGACATCAGATAATCCCCGGACTGAAGATCCAGAACGAATTTTAGAAGACGTTTTGGCAGGAATTCCCCCCACAATAAAACCAATGGTAATTTGCGATCGGGCTACTGCAATTCGTACTGCTATTTTACAAGCACAACCAGGTGATGGAGTCTTGCTTGCTGGCAAGGGTCACGAAGACTACCAAATTCTTGGTACTGAAAAAATCCATTTTGATGACCGAGAACACGCACGCGAGGCTTTACAAGAAAGACTGAACATCCAACGTTAATTTGGGCATTGGGGATTAGAATTCAAAGACTCATTAATGGGGTTCAAATCCTCATTAATGGAGTTCAAAGGTCGATAAGTGGATAAATTGAGTTTTCTAACTCCTGCCCAATTCCCCATCCACTCATACCATTACCCGAAATGCTTGATACAAATGATTTGTCTCTAACTCTTTCCCCC
>NZ_NOLI01000122.1:0-24177 GCF_002245975.1 Nostoc sp. 'Peltigera membranacea cyanobiont' 213
TGGAGGTGTTTTCGTCGTCGTCCGGCTATCCATCCCCGCCCTGTAGAGGGACGGGGAATTCCGCCGAATCAGTTAAAAGATAAATGTCACTAATCTACAAGTATTAATTATCAAACCTATTAAAAATTGGGTGTTGATTTAAGCAACAGATACAGGGAGATTTGCCACAGAGCGATTACCGGGGATGGGTTGGCGGGTTTTCAAGTCAAATTTGAAGCCATGTGGCAAGATATGAAGCTTTGCTCCGAAAATCGCCAAAGACTCATCCTTCAAGATTTCGCCCATATTGTTGTATGTAGCCTCTGATTCATCAACAATAGTCACCGCACCCTCACCAATCACTTCAATTTGGTTATCTGTGACGACCATAGCGGTATTTTCGTCAATACCGAACCCCAAAACAGCAGGTTCTAGTATTAAAGCTGAAATTAAGCGTCCCAAGCGTCCGCGTTGGGAAAAATGCTGGTCAATTACCACCCCTGGTAAAAAGCCTAGACCAGGGCCCATTTCGACAGTTTCAATTCGAGGATGTGTCTGCGAATCACCTTCCACGATCATTTTATCTGGCATCACGGCCGCTCCGGCACTTGTGCCTGCGATAACTATACCTTCCCCAAACCGTTTATGAATCGCCACATCGATTTCGGTATCCTTGAGGATGTTGGTGATGCGAGCTTGGTCTCCGCCGGTAAAAAATATCCCAGTTGCTTTATTAATTGCTTCCAATGCGGTAGATGAAGATGCGTCTTCGCGGGTTTCTGTATCAAGAATGCGAACATTCTCAGCTCCCAACCGCTCAAATACTCTAATATAATTTTCTCCAACTTCTCTTGGTAATTCTGTCGCCGCCGTCATAATCGCAATGTATGCTTTGGTACCGCCAGCGCGTCGCACAAAGTCCCGCAGAATTTGGCAATCCCCTTCCTTATCTTCAGCTCCCCCAATAATTACTAGCTGCCGTTTGGGATTACTTTCCACTATGATGCCCCCTGATGTGAGTTAATAAATTTCACTAAACCATGACATACTCAACTATCAAATCATCCCTGTGGTAGATTACCTGACAGAAGGTAGTATCAAAATTTCCGTAGACGCAAAGCGGCTTGTCGTTAGACATCGCAATTAAACCAAAAGATTTTTCAGGAAAAGTACACAGAAATAGCTCCCCCTCAAAATTAATTTCTTTTACTAAAATAAAAACCAAGAGCAAGTGCCTCTAAAAATATCTTCTAGAGGCGTTGTTGACTATGTTGCTAATTGCCGATTGAAAATTTATTTTGTAATTGTTGGTATTAACCCTACCTGGGTGCAATTAGATATCTGATTATGAGTCTTAATGAATGCGACTTCTGTAGAGCAAGTTAGTCAAGAAAAAACGTGCTTGTTCTAGTGGGAGATGCCTAGGTTTGCCTTGATAGACAATTTGATACTCATTTGAGTCTGGCCCATCACCATGTCCAGAGATCAGCTTTTGGTGAAAAGCTTCCTCAGCAAGTTCTCGAATTTCATCTCTTAGAGCAGCTTGTGTGCTATTCATACTTTGCTGTCTTTTCAATACCACATATCTATTTATACAACCTTGGTGATGGGTATTGCACCTTTCAAAGGTTATATCTTTGACTATTCTTGAGGATGAAGTGACTATCTTGGCTGAGGAAGGGGGATTTAATTATGCCTTGAGATAGTTAAAAATGCTTACTAATAGGCTTAATGTAGGTTCTGATTAGATCAATGGCTTTGCCATCACTCTCTAAAATGAATGTGAAGCAACCTACAATCAATAAGTCTGAGTAACGATAACTCAGCATAGAAATTTCAGGGTGTTTAGCCAAAGGTTCGTAATCAATGGTTCTACAAAAAAGCAGTGATTTAGTCCGCATTAATGCTAGAAGAACGGATGTATTCGATATTTTCAACTTCAAGCATTACATTGGGCCCAACCCCTATTTAGATACAGGGGCGCTAGTATTTGACTTTGCTCTAATTGACTCTAGAGAGCCTTTGCCCATTGAAGATTATATTGCAAGCATAGGCGATCGCTATCCAAATCTGGGCAGCCAAAGTTACGAATCCCATGCCCATCTGTTTGCCCAAGTTGTGTCCGAAGTCGGAAAACTGGACATGGATTTGCACCTTAACCATTGGAGTGTTAAACCATATCCAGACTTCGTGCGAATTAGCGTCCAATCACTACACGAACGCACAACTAGAGAAGTAGCTTATTTTGTTTGGGATTGGTTTGAAGCCGTTACCCAAAACGAGGACTTTAACTTTGATGAGCAGCTAGTGAGGCTGCAAAATAGATTCCGCGCATCCGTCTATGGTGGCCCGACGGTCTACGCTCTATTGCGAACAGCCTACGAAAAAGGTATTCCCGCCTTTTATTTGTGGGAAGAAGGATTAATGCAATACGGCTTTGGAAAAAAACATGTCCGGGGAGTAGCGACAACATTTAACTGTGATAGTCATTTAGATTCGGAGTTCACCACCCGTAAGGATGACTGCAAGGCATTTTTAAAAACCTTGGGTTTCCCAGTCCCTGAAGGCGATATCGTCTTTACTGAAAAAGAAGCCTTAGCCACGGCAAGAAAAATTGGCTACCCAGTGGCGGTTAAGCCAGTGGTAGGTCACAAAGGAATTGGCGTTACGGCTGACGTACAAGACTCAAAAGAAGTGGAATTTGCTTATCACAGGGCATTAGCCGCGATTCCTGAAGATCAACTAACTCGGATAATTGTTGAGAAAAGTATTTCTGGCTCGGATTTTCGCATGTTGTGTGTCAATGGCAGATTTGTCGCCGCCACAGAACGCCGTCCAGCATCGGTTGTCGGTGATGGCTACTTAACGCTTGCAGAATTAATCCGTATAGAGAACCGCAAACCTGCACGTTTAGACACGCCTACCTCACCCATGAGTAAAATTCAGGTTGATGAAGCGATGCAACTCTACTTAGAGGAACAGCGCTTATCGTTAGACAGCGTGATTGAGAAGGGACGCACTGTTTATCTGCGTAAAGTTGCCAATCTTTCAGCCGGAGGTATGAGCATTGATGCAACCCAAACAGTTCATGCTGACAATATTATTTTGGCGCAAGATATTGCTCAACACTTTCAACTGACTTGTCTGGGGATTGATGTCATTACCAAAAGTCTCGCAGAATCTTGGAAATCGAGTAACTTCGCTATCCTAGAAATCAATGCTGCACCGGGAGTTTTAATGCATCTTAAACCTTCTGAAGGTGAAAGTGTTGATGTACCTTCTCATATTTTAGAAACCTTTTTTGAGTCGGGTACAGATGCGAGGATACCGATTATTACCTTTAATAAAATCTCAGTCGAAGAACTGCAAGAAACCATTGACCATATCCTTTTGCAACATCCCGACTTGACAATAGGGGCCGTTTGTCGTGATGCAGTTTTTGTGAATCGCTCGAAAAAAGTATTAGGCAAAAACTACAATAGCAACGTCCAAACTTTGCTGCGTCATCCCAAACTTGATTTGCTAATTGCCGAGTATGCGGAAGAAATCTTAGATGAAGACGGGATGTTTTACCAGAGTAGTAATATCGTCGTTTTGGATAATCCCACCGAAACTGAAATGATCCTGGCGCGGGATGTCTTTGATAGTTCTACTGTGGTGATTAGAAAAGGTAACAGTATCTCTGTCCGTCGTAAAGGGTTGATTGAAGATTATACTTTGGCTGAAGATGAACCATTTACACGGGTTTATTTGAAAGAAACTGGAACGATTTTTTGAGTTAAGTAAGCGAATCCATTAGAACCCCGACTTATTTAAGAAGTCGGGGTTCTGAATTTATCGTTCAGGCAAGAGACGCGATGAATCGCCGTCTCTACAATAAATTAATTGCCTAGAATTTTAAAATATCTAATGATTCTTCGATTTCTAAATCTAATATTCTTTCTCGTGTATTTTTGAGCGCTTCTAGTTTACCCTCTTTCCGATAGATGTCGGCCGCTTTTTGAAAATCTTCAATTGCTCCCTGTTTATCTGCTATTTCTAAACGGATATTGCCACGATTGTAATAAGCATCGGCATAATTTGAATTAATCTGGATTGCTTGAGTATAATCTTCAATTGCTCCCTGAAAATCTCCTAAATCAGAACGAGCATTACCACGGTTGTAGTAAGCATCGGCATAATTAGGATTAATCTGAATTGACTGAGTATAATCTTCAATTGCTCCTTCAAAATCTCCTAAATCAGAACGAGCATTACCACGTTTTTTATAAGCTATAGCATCTTGAGGATTAATCTTGATTGCTTGGGGAAATATCGACTGAGAACCTAATAAATAACGAGCAATTCCACGATTTTTATAAGCATCAGCATAATGAGGGTTAATTTTAATCGCTTGGGTATAATCTTCAATTGCTCCTTGGTTATCTCCTACATGAGAACGAGCTTCAGCCCGGTTTTTATAAGCAACAGCAACATTAGGGTTAATTCTGATAGCCTCTGTATAATCATTAATTGCTTCTTCTAATCGCCCCAGTTGAGATAGAGCCAAACCTCGTTTATTGTAAGATTTGGCATCATGAATATTTATATAGATTGCCTGAGAATAATCTGCGATCGCAGCTTCATAATCTCCTAGTTGATAATGAGCTAAACCTCGTTTATAATATAAATCAATATCGCTAGATTTTACTTTTAACGCTTTAGTATAGTTAGCGATCGCATTGGGATATTCCCCTTTCTCAAAACATTCATCTCCCAATTTTACAAAAAGTACATTTAAATCTTCATTACTATATTCAGGTTGAAAAAAAGATTTGAGCAGCTGATTATTAGCTGGCTTAGACAAAATTTCCGGTTTCGGAAGATATTTGTAAACTGATGCCTGTTGCCGAGAAGAGTTATTTAGAGAAGATTGTAACTGTTCTAAATAACAAAGTAAGCCACCACCATACAGTAATTGGTCTATCCCAAAGGAAATTTTACCAGTCTTTAATTTAATCATCCGGGTTGGCAGAAAGCCAGCCAAAAAAAGGTGATACTGAGATTGTGCTTCACTCACATCTTCTTGAATAAAAATGCAAACTACAACTGCATTTTTTTCAACTTCTTCAGAACTAATTGACCATCTAACTCTATCAATATTACCGTGACGAGATTTAACTTCTATACCAATAGATGCGTCAGAAGTCAAGGTAAAATCTATATTGCCATCGCCGCCGAATCGCTTTTCATAATCGACTTCGGTAATAAAATCTGCTAAACGTTCTTTGACAACTTCCTCACCCAATTTACCTTTGAGATAGCTGATAAAAACGTCACGGACTGGCGAAACACGCTTATATTTCTCAGCCATCAACCAGCAAAATTCCCGTAGTGCCTTTAATCTTTCTCCAGAGATTATAGTTAATTCACTATGTTGACCTTCTGTTTCACAATGGAGCAAACAACCAGATGTTAACCTTTTAATAAAATCAGACTGTAGCGATCGCAGTAGTGTAATCCAGTCCATTGATATTTCTGCGAATCTTTTAATGAGATTATTCTATTAAAATATCCAGTCGCCGTAAACCTTTCAATTAGCTTGGGTGATATTCTCTAAATTTGCTTAACATTATGTATAAAATATTAACTTAAATTAATGTACTGACTTTTTTATTGGCATAATTTTTTAACTTTGCAGTGAGAAGTACTTTAAGTTACTTAATGCATCAACCGCTACCCAGTTTCATGGTTAGCGTTAGGATAGCTATGTATTTTTTGGAAGTATAAATATGGCTCAGACTTTTTATGTAAATCCAGTATCAGGTAGTGATACCAACATTGGTAGCCAACAAGCCCCGTTCAAAACTATTACTCAAGCCCTTAAGGTAGCTACAGATAAAACCAAAATTCAACTAGCAAATGGTAATTATAATGCTGTTAGCGGTGAAATTTTTCCGCTAACTGTTCCATCGGGTGTGACAGTAGTAGGTGATGAAACAAACATTGGTAATGGTATTTTGATTGAAGGGAGTGGTAGCTACCTGAGCCGTACTTTTGCTGGTCAAAATGTCACATTTGTGCTGTCAGACAAGGCTGAATTACGGGGGGTGACTGTAACAAATTCGGCTAGCCGTGGTAGTGGTGTCTGGATTGAATCAACGGCTCCGACTGTTGCCAATAGCACCTTCATCAACTGTAAGCGGGAGGGAGTATTTGCTACAGGTGACGCTAACCCAGTTATTCTAAATAATGTATTCAGAGAGAATGCAGCCAATGGAATTGCGATCGCTAAAAATTCCAAAGGTCAAATTCAAGGTAATACCTGTATCAAAACTGGTTTTGGCATCGCCATTAGTGATACTGCATCACCCATACTTCGAGATAACAAACTTTCAGAAAACCGTTCTGGAATTGTTATCTCTGGTAGTACTCGCCCTGTATTGCGTAACAATGTCAGCGAAAATAACACTGACGATGGCATCACAGTAATTGGAACTGCCTTACCAGATATCGGCAGTACCAATAGTCCAGGAGGGAATACTCTACAAAATAACGGTAAATTCGATTTGCAAAATGCCAGTTCCAATAAGCTGGTTTCTGTGGGAAATAAAATAAATGCGTCTAAAGTTACAGGAAACATAGAGTTTGCAGATAGTTCGGTTCCCACACCAACACCGACACCAACTCCAACGCCAACTCCAACGCCAACGCCAACACCAACACCAACACCAACTCCAACTCCAACTCCAACTCCGACTCCCACACCAACACCGACACCAACTCCAACGCCAACGCCAACGCCAACGCCAACTCCAACGCCAACGCCAACTCCCACTATCGAATTAACTGATATTAGTAATCATTGGGCTGGTGGGTTTATTCGGGAATTAGTCAAATTGGGGATAGTTAATGGTTTTCCCGATCGCACATTTAAACCTGATGCTACAATGACACGGGCGCAATATGCCGCATTACTGGTAAAAGCTTTCAACCCACCACCAAATCGCCCCGCAATCAAATTCAAAGATGTTCCAGCAGAATTTTGGGCATCCAAAGTAATTCAACAGGCATATCAAGGTTTATTTCTCTCTGGTTTTCCTGACAATACCTTTAGCCCCAACAAAAATATCCAGCGCGTGCAAGTGATTGTCTCCCTAGTGAATGGGTTGGGATTATCTGCTGATGGTACAGCGTCTATCAAAGCTTTTGATGACCAAGCAAAGATTCCTGATTATGCTAAAGATGAGGTCGTAAAAGCTATAGACAAGGGGATTATTGTCAATCACCCAAACCTCAAACAATTTAATCCCACCCGCGATGCAACACGCGCTGAGGTAACAGTTATGGTATATCAAGCTTTGCTAGATGCTGGTCGTGTAGCGGCGATTAACTCGCCTTATATTGTGACTTAAGTGGTCACAAAAATGGTTCTAATTTCCACCTCATTATTTTTCAGTAATTCGAGTTCGGTTAGCTAACAGAAGAATAATATTGTAGCGATGGAGTGCTTTTTAGCACTCCATTTTGTTAATGAGTTTGGAGAGCATAATGGCTCTTAGGGCTTTCCAAGAAATAAATTATTCATTTGTGGGACGGGCATCTTGCCCGTCCTAATATTGGGGACGGGCATCTTGCCCATCCCACAAGAAAATTTGGGATATTTTTTTATTTGGAAGTCCCTTACCTTCATATAGCCATAGTAATCTCTGAATTTTAAAAAAATGTCAGAGTTAATAAAATTATGTGACGACGCACAAAGTGTCACCTGGTTTAATTCCGATTGTAGTACTAAAGTTTTATACTTCGCATATATAGAAGTCCGCTTTGATTTTTGAATTTATTTGTGTAGTAGGCAACAGCAAAAAAGGCTCTTTGAGTTGTACTGATTTTTCTCAAAAATTAAATAGGATTCCTATATTAGGAAAAATTTAAAGCATCGAAATACAGGAAAAGCTTTGCATGTTGAAAGATAGCCCCAATTTAAATGCACTACTAGCTCTAGTTTTGCTTGTGCCAATTCCTAGCATTGGTGTTGCAACCGAACTTTACATCCTCCCTGGAATAATAGGACATTCAATAGCTCTTTTATCTAAAATATGGTTGCTAGCTATACCCATTATTTGGTTGTTATTTATCGATAAAGAGAATTTAAAATTTGAATATCCGAAGGGACGCGATTTGTTAGTTGGAGCCGGATTAGGACTATTGATGCTATCCATAATCTTGATTGTTTATTGGCTCCTGGGCGCACAGTGGATAGATGTTGAATATGTTCGAGATAAAGCAAATCAGGTTGGATTGAATAGTTTTACTATTTATTTAGTAGGCGCAGCATACTGGATATTCATAAATTCTTTGCTTGAGGAGTTTGTCTGGCGTTGGTTTGTGTACCGCAAATGTGAAATATTAGTAACTTCCCCTTTGGCTGTAGTAATCTGTGGGCTATTTTTTACAATTCATCACGTTGTAGGTCTATCAGCCTACTTCGATTGGAAAACGACTATATTATGCTCATTGGGCGTGTTTATTGCAGGAGTAGTATGGTCGTGGTGCTACTTAACCTATCGCTCAATTTGGATTGGATACATCAGTCATATTTTTGCGGATATAGCAATTTTTATTATTGGCTGGCAACTTATTTTTACTTAATACATAATATTATATTTTGATTGAAATTAAGGCGATCGCATATTGCTTAAAATATTAAAAATTAGCGCAGGCACTGCCTGCGGGGGGCTGTGCCTACGCTAATGTTTAAATTCCCAAAGAAAGCTTAAGCAGCAACAGGTTCCAACAATTTGATGTCAGAGAAGACAAATTCTTGAGTAGATACTTGTCCTGCTGTCTCGGTGCGAATCTCCCGACGATTTAGGATGAAATAGTCACCAATTTTCTCATATTCATCGATAAATTCGCTTCTACCGCCTTTTTGTTCCCCAGTTTTGGGGTCATGATACACAGAGTCATAAGTATGGGACAGGTAGCCTTCTCCAGTGTCATGACTGCTGAAGGTGTCAATTGTCACAAAAGTACCGTGGATTAGACGGTGAACATGGCATACTTCATTATTGCGAACTTTATATTTATCGCCCTCAGCCTTACCACCCATTAAAAGCTCAACTGCACCAGTTTCGTCAGTTTTACCATAGCTAAATGTATTGGCGCTGTGGGTGTCTTCAAAGCTGCGGCGGATACGGTGAATTGCTATCTCCCATGCTTGACCATGAATTGCCTGTTTGGCCGACTCGTCATCTACATCCAAAACTTCGGCTTTGAGATTAGCGCTGATGATAACTTTGCCTGTAAAAACTTTATCCTCATGCTTATAGGTAATATTTGCAGTATAGCCTGGGAAATTCTTGTCCCAAGTATAGCGGTTCTCATAAGCAGCCCGGAAAAGTTCCTGAGCAGAGAGTTGTGTAACTGTCATGTTGCTTCTCCTAGTCGCTACTGTAATTAGCGTTTTAGTTTCCTTGGTATTAGCATAGAAGTAATTGTTGAGGCTTGGATAGTCCCCAACTGGGTACACTTTACACTTATGGTTAATTCTCTCCACGCCATATTTCATGCGATCGCCAATGTCCAAAATGAGCAAGAATTAAGGCTAGCTCTCACGGATAAAATTGGTGAGCATTTTGGCGTGCAAAATTGGGGCATTTATTTCCTAGATGAGCAACCAACATCTGAAATCGATGTTCAAGGTATTCCAGCAGTATGCTTAGAAAGCAATCCAGTCGGGCGCTACGTGGTTGAGCGTCATGCTCCCGCCCATGAGCAGTTGTTATTATCACCAAAAGACTGGAAGCATTTTTGTTCGCGTTCCGATCACGAACACGTAATGACTGGGCCAATTGTTTGCGATGGTCGCCTTGTCGGAACGCTTAACTTAGCTCGTGATAAGGGAAATCCTGCTTTTAATGGCAACGATTTAGCCGATTTGAGTGCCTTATGCATTCATTTGTCAGCAAAAATGGCAACTCTGCGGACAAAACCAAAAATATCCCATTCCCTTTTAGTAAGTCCTCTAACAGCGCGGGAGTTACAAATTGCCGAGTTAGTCGGACAGGGGTTAACAAACGCAGAAATTGGGGAAAAACTTTGGATTACGCAAAATTCCGTCAAACAAGCTTTGAAGAGGATGTTTCGTAAGTTGAAGGTTTCGGCGCGTGCAGAAATGGTGGCAAAGCTCCAAGATATACAAGTTTCTTGATTCAGAATTCCAAATCCAGAATTCTGAATCCAGGAATCAAGATGCTCTCTAGCAGACGCGCAAGGGTAAACTTTCTATTGTCTTAACTATTTATAGGACTCATATCAATACGGTTCGGATAAGATCCCCCCACCTGCGGCGACCACCTTTTAAGGGCTAGGGGGAATCTAAAAGTGCCCAAACTCACAGCGAAAAACTTGTTCATTCAACCTCTTATGCAGCGATTGGTTATTTTTTTATTTGGAAGTCCATTATGAGGTGATTGTCTCCGACACGCTCCGCAAACACAAGAATAAAGATCGGCATTAACAAGGCTTTTTGTTGCTGATGAAACTTCCACCACAAGCTTGGGAATAATAAATCGTGCCTGAGAAACATTTTAAATAAATCTCGGCTTATTAGGTGTGTTTTTATCGGCGGTTCAAGGAGCCAATTGTTAATGAAAGTAAGTTCATCAGGGACTAAGCTAGGTTGTGCATTTGTTAGCAGCAGTTGTTTAGCAGCAGCAATCATCGGTTTTAGTGGAGCAAGTGCTTCGGCTGCTCAATTCATCACAATTGAAAGCACTGGTACATTATCAGGAACAATCGAACTTCCTAGAAATAATCCCAATTTCAATAACAGTATTACTCGTATTGATACGGATGACACTGGAACTTATTACCGGAACTTAGGTACTAATAATAATCCTAATTATGTTCCTGTATACCAGTCAGATTATTTACAGGTAGAAACACGCTCTGATGGAAGTCTGCATTACTTTGTTGACTTTAAAGGTATTCCCTTTGTCTCCTTTGATGGTGTTCTGACATCGCCGGTTCTCTCTGGTGGTCAGTTGACTCCCTATAAATACCAAGGACAATTGGCAGGAACCAAATTTCAAGGAGTAGTTCAGGATGAATTTAATTTCATAAAAGCCTTATACACTGGTACTGTTACCGATCCAGACACCGGAAAGCAGTATCAGGGGACTTTTGAAGTGGCTGGATATGGGGTGCGATATAGCGATGTCTACGACGGGCTACGCCTACGCAATGGTAGCTTAACTCCCACAGTCTTTGATTTCCAGTCTGATATCCCAGGTTCGCCAACTGTAACATCCTTGACCATCACTAACGCTACTCTGGCGAATTTAAGAATCAAAGTACCTATTGATGAAACTTCTATTCCAGAACCCGCTAGCATTCTCGGAACCTTTCTGGTAGCTGGTTTTGGTATGATTTTGAAACGAAAAAAAGACATCTGCCCTAAGAAAATATTGGGCGATTAGAAGTCGCTACTACACAAAACTTAGTTCACAGAGGTGGACTAATACAAAATCAAGGGTTTGCTTAACCTGCGGAGGTACGTAAAGTCTTGTATAGCCAAGACTTATATTTACCCTGGGGAGTAATAAATTAGACTTTAAAAACATCTTCATAAGAAGATGTTTTTAAAGTTAGAAGTTGATAAATTTCATAATCCAGAGTAGTTTTAAAAACGAGCCGAACTTTGCTAGTTCGGCTGAGTTTAATTAATCGTCTATACGCAGTAACTTGCGGTAAAACGGTTGTGAAAAATCGGTCAAGCGATGGCGTTTATAGTTTTCCATAACTTCAATTAAAAAATTAATAAACTCGAAACTAGCCATCATTAGTTCGTAACTCAGATCGGCATTGCCATCAAACTGAATTCGGCAACGGGTTAAGTCTGAGGGTAAAGTGGCAACATTCCAGGAGGCTACGAAGGGTATATGTTCACTAGCCTCTATCTTTCGGTGTCCCTCCAAAACCCCTTTTTGATAAAGACTGATGGCATAGGGTAAGAAATTGCGCTTAGTGCCCTGAACGTAAGGTAAGTAAACACTGGCTTGTTGTTGAGTAGCAGGCTGGAGTTGCTCAATAGACATTGTTAAATATTCCTCAAGTTAGTTGGCAACTAGGGATATTAGTGGATGTTAGTAGTGTTCCCAAAAGATGTGTCTAAAGCACACAGTGGTCAGTGAAGAAGGGAATAACTGACAGGTGATAGGTAATTCTCTGTCACCTGTCACCTCTCTATAATCCCAATGCCTCTAAATGAAGTTACTGCTAAGAAATATTAAAATTTCAGTTAGAATAAGGCTGCCTTAACTTCGATCGAAGCTGGGCGCAATAACATAACATGAAAAATCCCCACTATTAAAGTTGTGGATGTTATTATTGCTGTTTCTCCCAACAACAAGCTGCTGTTATCTTGGTATCACTTTGCCTAAACCGGAATTCTCATTGGAGAAAGTCAGACTCTACAAGCTTCCTGCCCAAGTGGCTATTAAAGGAATCAAGCCTCTGTCTAAGAGTAGGAAACGTGGTTAATGCTAAGTAATTACCCAGAGTGGCAGTGACAACAAAGGTAGTCTCAGCAGCTTTTGGCTTAGGGATAGCGGGTATTGCAGTTTGCCCATTCCGATTGAAATCGGGAAAAGTAGCTTAGGGATATTTGTCCGTAAAATTACTAACTGTAGACAAATACTGGTTTTTGAATCAAGCAACCTAACCTATGCCAGCGAATTCCTGGCCCGAAGAAGATTCTTATCAAGAGCTTGATCCGCTCAACTCCTTGTTGTCTGACCTATCAGTAGATGAGGAGTCAGTGTTAGAGACAGATCCTATGTCTCTACCATCCCGGTTTCAAGGTCGTAGACGTAAGGCTGCTCTAGTCTTGACCGTTGTCTGGAGTGGCACGATCGCTCTACATTTAGTTTCTTGGGCTTCTATATTTATTCTAGGACTGACCACCATTCTAGGATTTCATGCTTTGGTGGTAGTGTTTACTAAATCCCGTCGCTATCCAAAAGAAATACAGGGAGATTTGCCCTTTGTATCTGTGCTGGTAGCTGCGAAAAATGAGGAAGCAGTAATTACTAAATTAGTCAAAAATCTTTGTAATCTGGAATATCCAGGTGGGCAGTATGAAGTCTGGATAATTGACGATCGCAGCAGCGATCGCACGCCGGATTTACTAGCAGAACTAGAGCAAAAACACAACCAACTGAAAGTACTCAGGCGTTCAGCAGAAGCGAGTGGCGGCAAATCAGGGGCATTGAATCAGGTGTTGCCACTGACAAAGGGCGACATCATAGCAGTATTTGATGCTGATGCCCAAGTTGCACCAGATATGCTGCAACAAGTAATACCTTTATTTCAAAGAGAAAAAGTGGGGGCGGTGCAAGTGCGAAAAGCGATCGCCAACGCTAAAGAAAACTTTTGGACTAAGGGGCAAATGGCCGAAATGGCCCTTGATACCTGGTTTCAGCAACAGCGCACTGCCCTTGGTGGTATTGGCGAACTGCGGGGCAATGGTCAATTTGTCCGGCGTTCAGCCTTGGAAAGCTGCGGTGGCTGGAATGAGGAAACCATTACCGATGATTTGGATTTGACAATCCGCTTACATTTGGATAAATGGGATATTGAGTGTGTTTTCCATCCACCAGTGCAAGAAGAAGGTGTGACAAATGCGATCGCACTTTGGCATCAGCGCAACCGATGGGCAGAAGGCGGTTATCAACGCTATCTAGATTACTGGGATTTAATTCTCAAAAACCGCATGGGATGGCGCAAAAGCTGGGATTTGCTGATTTTTATGCTGATTATGTATATCTTACCTACAGCAGCAGTACCAGATTTGTTAATGGCGATCGCGCGTCATCGTCCACCAATGTTAAGTCCCATTACAGGCTTGTCCGTTACCATGTCGATGGTGGGAATGTATACAGGTCTAAGGCGCATCCGTCAAGATCCGAAATTCTCACTTTCTACATATTTGCTGATGCTAGTGCAAACTATGCGTGGCAGTTTATATATGTTGCACTGGCTAGTTGTCATGAGCAGTACTACTGCCCGCATGTCGGTAAGACCAAAGCGCCTAAAATGGGTGAAAACATTGCATACGGGGGATGGGGAATAGCCCCTTTGGGGAATTAAAAATTCAAAATTCAAAATGCAAAATTATTGTTGGTAATTTTGCATTTTTTTATTCATCATCAACTTCTGATTCTTCTATCCACTCAGGTGTAATTATGGAATCGGAGAATTCTGGGAAATCATCTGCAAAGCGGATAATTTCTCCGTTGAAAAATACTGCCAGACGTTGAGCTGCGATCGCTACTTCATCAACTTCCCAATCAGGTGCAGGTGTTCGCTGTGGCGATGGAGGCAAAGTTTGCGCCCCATTTCTATTTGCCCCATTTCCATTTGCCCCATTTCCATTTGCCCCATTTCCATTTGCCCCATTTCCATTTGTCCCATTTCCATTTCTTGCAACCGGCTCAGTTTTTAGTGGTGCTGGTGGTGGCGTTGCTGGCTGTGGTACTGGCGCTGGAGGCGAAATTTGCTGGTTGTAACTGGGAGTAGGTGGTTGCTGAACGCGACTAGAGTCTTTTGGGGGGGGATTTTTTTTAGCTGAAGTAGAGTTTGAAGAAGTTCCTTTTTCTATATCGATCTGAATTTCACGCTGGAAAGTCTGTTGGAAAGCCGCCGTAATCATCGGTAGATAAGATTTTCCCTTGTCATACCATGCCTGTTTGATCGCAATTCGAGCCACAACACCGTCAAACTCTACGAGTTGGCTCATTTGACGTAGCATTTCTTGCCTTGATTTGGGCTGAAGGTTAGCCAGCACCTGTTGCCAAACCTGAGTTAAATCATATTGTGCTTCTCCAACAACTTCTGAAGTTACTGGTTCAACGTTCGCAGGCGACACAGGTACAGCTACAGGTTCTGGGGTTGGTGGTGAAACTGAGTTAACAGCAGAATTATGATTTGTTTGCGGTTCAACTACTGGAGATGAAGCAACGGGCTGATTTTGAGCAGTCGCTACATGATGGTTTGGAGAATTATGAATTGTTTGTGGTTCAGCTACTGGTAAAGAAGAGACTGCATGATTTTGGGGAACTGCTGAAGGATAGCTAGGAGATACAGCCGGTGAGTTAACTCGCGGTGCGACACTTGGTGCTTGTAGCTGAATATTCGTCGCACTGGGTAACAATCCTAGTAATGTTACCTCCAACCATAAGCGCGGCTGGGTGCTATTTTTAATTTGCACTTCCGATGTTCGCAGGTGTTGCTGTCCCGCTAAAATCACGCTCATATCGAAGTATTGGGCAAACTCAACCAGCGCCGTCCAGGTTTGCTGAGTACAAGCAACCAAATCGTGGCGGTTGGGTGCAGTTTTGGCAATGAGTAAATCGCGGTAGAAGGCCGCAAGATTTTGCAGGAGAGTTAGGGGTTCTCGACCACGATCTAAAATGTAGTGAGTACAGTCTAGAACCGCTTCCGGTTTATCTTGAGCGATCGCATTTAAAAGCCCCAATAAGTCCTGTTCGCTTACCGTCCCCACCAAATCCCAAACTCTATCTGGTGTCACTTCACCCGCCAACAAACCCAATTGATCGAGTAAACTTTCGGCATCCCGCAACCCGCCTTGAGAAAGTTGGGCTATGAGGGTTACAGCTTCAGGTGAAATATGAATGCTTTCATAACATGCGATCGCACTTAAATGCTTAACCATCGCCTCTAATTGAATGCGTCTAAAATCAAACCTTTGACAGCGTGAAATAATCGTTGGTAACACCCGTTGCGGATCTGTTGTCGCCAATACAAAAACTACGTGTTTCGGTGGTTCTTCTAGGGTCTTAAGTAGCGCGTTGAATGCCTGGGTACTGAGCATGTGGCATTCATCGATTACATAAACCTTGTAACGACACTGCACAGGAGCAAACTGGGCTTTTTCAATCAACTCGCGGATATTATCGACACCAGTGTTGCTAGCGGCATCGATTTCAATTACATCTAAGGCGTAGCCCTTGGTGATTCCCTGACAAACATCACACACGCCACAGGGTTCCGCAGTGGGGCGATCGCTTTTGAGACAATTGAGAGATTTAGCCAAAATGCGGGCACTAGAAGTTTTCCCCGTACCTCTTGGCCCAGTAAATAAATAGGCGGGGGCAATTTTGGATGTGCCGATCGCATTCGTGAGGGTAGTAGCGATCGCCTCTTGTCCCACCAGTTCAGCAAAACTTTTGGGGCGATATTTGTGGTGCAGGGGTTCGTAAGACATGGAAAAATAGACTTCAATGCCTTTCAACGTGAATAAGTAGCACCGAGTCGAGTTTAGGATTCAATTATTTTAAACTCTCGTACCTGCTTTGTTTATCGATATTGCCATAGCGCTTACACTCAACTAATGCCGTCAATTTTGGCACTCAGGAAAGCAAGCAACCAGATCATATTCTTGACTATGATTTCAACATCAACGTATCGGAATTATAGCATAGCATTTAGTACATTTGTTCTATTTAAGATTGGGGGGCAGGGGAAAATAACTCTTGACAAATGACTAATGACTAATGAGTAATGACTATACGTTTTATTGACTGAACTAACGCCATAGTCCAGTGCGATCGCTACAATTTTAGGATAAGCAAAACTCGATGGTGCAGCAGATGCTCAAGCGGCTATTTCAATGGCTCAAAAAGCTTTTTCAGAGCTTGTTTGGTGGAAAACAGACTACCTCAAAATCTAGAGGAAATATCCCAAAAGAACCAGCACCACCCCTAAGCGATACGGATCTGGAATTTCTCTTTACGGAGCTGTTGCAAGGAGTACATCAGGCACGAGGGGAAGCCTGGGCGCAAAAGTGGCTGCATAATATTGAACATCGGATTACAACTGAAGACTGGGTTGAGTGGTTAGAGCGCTTTGGCGAAAAATTGCTAGCATCACCTACACCCAATAATGAAATCGCTGCGCGGTTAGTACAACTGGGTGAGTTGAACATCGGAGAAATCGGAGATGTCGCCCATAGTATTGGGATGCAGTTGTTAACACGCAATCAAGGCGAACCAATTTGGGAATATGAAGGGCCAGATGCGATTAGCACGATTTTACCATCTGAGCCAACCGCCCCCACATCAGAGTCAGCAGATGCACCACAGAATCCCCCAGAGGGAGAATACCAAACTGTCACCCTAGAAGAGTTGTTTGTGATGTTGCAGGACGATGAAAACTTACGCCAGCAGATTGCTCAACAACTTGCCGTTGAGACAGACGATCCACAAGTGCTTGTCCAGGCATTGATCGAGCAATTATATCCTGCTGGTCAATCTACTACAGAGCAAACAGAAAATTAATCGAATCGGGAAATTGTAACGTTGTAATACTGTACTCTTGAATGTTTGTATATTTTTTGCTAACCTGCGACGGAAGCGCTGTCCCGATCTAATGGATTTTTACGTAATTGATGACTTTTTTAACACAACGATGGCTACAATCTAGAAAAACAAAATCCAATAGTGTGGCAGATGCTCAGGCGGATATCGCAGTCGCTTAAAAGGTTTTTAAAGCGCCTCATTGAAAGTAAGCAGGGTAGTTCTCTCAAGGGTGCGAGAGGACACAATCTGGTGGGTGTACTACCAGAACTAACCAATGCCGATCTAGAACAATTGTTTATCCAATTGTTGGAAGGCGTGCATCAAGCACGAGGACGACAGTGGGCATTGAGGTATCTGCAACGGGTCGAAAATCGGATTCCGGCTGAACGCTGGATAGATTGGTTGGTGATATTTGGCGAAAGCTTGCTAGCTTCACCTACACCGAATCCTCTTTTAGCAGCCCAGATGGTGCAATTGGGGGAACTTGGTGTTGGCAGAATTGGAGATGTTGCTTATGACATTGGCATCCGAATGATGCAAAACTCACCTACACAGATAGAGTATGAGGAGAATTATCCCGAAGAGGACTTAGAAATCACTCCTGAAGAATATGGGGTCGAAATCACTCCTGGGGAAGAACTGATCCACAACTTAGGTGAGCAGTTATTGGAGTATGATGAGCCAGATGTCATAGAAACTACTCCAGGGCTTGAACTGATCCGCAATTTAGGCGAGCAGTTATGGGAGTCTGATGAGCCAGATGTTGTAGAAATCACAACCGATGAAGAAATTATCCTAACTTCCGATGAAGAAATTATCCCAACTTCGCCTGGGCAAGAGCTAATCCGTAGCTTAGGTGAGCAATTATGGGAATATGATGATGTACCAGATGTTGAACCGATCGCGTCAGCGCCTGAAAATGCTTCTTTTGAGGAAAGATTCACCGAGAATTCAGAGGAATTGGTATTGGAGTATGAAAGGGAAGAAGCCCAAACCACAATACCCGAAAATCTTCCTCTCCCCGCCAAGGAAGATTCAATCACCTCATTAGCCCAAGTGAGGTTCGATGATGAAGAAGTTATTCAAAGTACAACAGGAGCAAATCTCCTTTCTACGAGACAAAGAACTGAATTAACAACTTCTCCCTCAGTGGAAACCTGGGATAACGCTTTGACAAATTTAGAGCCAAATGTGGCTAATACATTAGATGAGTTGTGGGTGAGATTGGATCAGAGTACCAATTTAGTCCAGCAACTTGCTTCTAACTTGGCAGTTCAAAGCAGTAATTCTCCTGGGACTATTGAGCGACATAGCGATAATCCGATTACCCACGCTCAAGGGTGGTTTTACCAAGGTCTTCAGCAAGCGAAAACAGGAGATTTGTTAGGCGCGATCGCATCTTACGACCAAGCTATTGAACTTCAACCAGAATTTTCAGAGTATTGGTTTAATCGAGGCTTGACACTGTTCCATTTAGAACGTTTTGAAGAAGCGATCGCATCTTACGAAACCGCCATAGAACTGAAACCCGACTTCTACAAGGCTTGGTACAACCGGGGTGGAACTCTCGGAGAATTAGGATATTTTGAAGAAGCGATCGCATCTTTTGACAAAGCCATAGAAGTCAAGCCAGATTACCAAGAAGCGTGGTCTAGCAAAGGTTTGGCGCTGCTGAAGTTAGGTTGGCTACCCGAAGCGATTGCTAGTTATGACCAAGCCCTGTATTTGGAACCAGAAGACCAGGAAAACTGGTATCACCGAGGCATAGCCCTAGCTGTAGGCGAACAATTTGCAGAGGCAATTATATCCTACGATAAGGCGCTAGAAATTAACCCAGAGTATCACGAAGTTTGGATAGATCGGGGTGTAGTGCTGTTTAATTTGGGAAGGTGGTCAGAAGCGATCGCTTCCTGGGATAAAGCCCTTTCAGTTCAAGCCGACTTCTACTTAGCTTGGTACAACCGAGGTATAGCCTTAGACAACTTAGGTCGTCGCCAAGAAGCGATCGCCTCCTATCAACAAGCGATTGCCATTAAACCCGACTTCCACCTAGCTTGGTATAATCAGGCAGTAGCGCTGTTTTATTTAGAACAATTTACTCAAGCGATTGTCTGTTATGACAACGCTTTGGAAATTAAACAAGATTATTGGGAAGCTTGGATTGGTCGGGGAACTGCGATCGGTAATTTAGTAAATTCTGACGCATTGCTGATGTCGAGTAATATCACAGCGACAAATCCCGACTTGCAGCAGGGAAGCTACGAAGGAAAACTAGCCAGCTACGAAGAAGGATTAAAGCATCTGCGAACAGATACCCACCCAGAAGGTTGGGGTAGATTGCATTTGGCGATCGCTAATACCTACTACGAGCAAGGCAAAAAACATACTAATCCCCGCGATTATTGGCGCAAAGCTGCATCTGAATACCATCAGGCGCTATTAACCCTAACACTAGAATATTTTCCCCAGTTCCACCTAGAGGTTTTGCAATCTCTAAGCAAAGTCTTGATGGGTTTGGGACAAACAACACAAGTCCAAGAATTGCTGCAACGCGGTACAGATTTATTGCGACAATTGCTGAGTGAAGAAACTCGCTCATCCGAAAGTAAAAAACAGCTAGCTTTGAAATTTGCAGGCTTCGATCAATTGGCAGTTGATTTAGCAGTAGAGTCTGGTGATTTAGTAGAAGCCTGGGAAATTGCCGAACAAGGCAAAAATGCTTGTTTAAACTGGCTAATTTCTGGCTGGAATGATAATATTTACTCGCCCTATTATGGTGCAATTCAAGAACTATTCAATCCTACAACAGCAATTATTTACTGGCATATTAGTCCAGTCGCCCTCCATACTTTCATTCTCAAAGACCAAGCGCCATCACCAATCCTCCTATTTACACCCATGCAAGATGCTGGGGGAATACCTTTAGGAGAAGACGCTATCCGTCTAAACGAATTGCCTTTACCCGAAGCAGTGCAACGCCTAATTGAATTTGAAACTTGGCTCGAAGATTGGCATCACCAATACCAAGAATATCGCACCACAGCCCAAGACAAAGAAAGTAAAAGCCAGCATTCTTGGCGAGTGGATATGGAACAGAAACTGGTGCAGTTATATGGGATATTGAATATTTCCACAATTTCCCAGGAACTCGAAGGCATCACCCAACTAGTTTTAATTCCTCACCGCGACTTGTACAGATTGCCCATTCATACCCTTTTCCATCTCTCTTCCCCATCTCAAGAAGAGTTGCCGAATGTGGAGTCAAATTTCACTGTTACCTATCTGCCTAGTGCCCAAACAGGTTTATCAATCAGAACTGAAGATATTTGGCAGTGGCAAAATCAGTTATTGCTCAGTGTCGAACATCCTGAAAGTGCAGCTTATCCTACAGGAAAATTTGCTAAACTGGAGTCTGAAGTTGTTAGCCAGATGTTCAATAATATCCAACGAATTCAGGGAGTAGAAGCTACAAAAAATGTTGTAGAAAATGCATTTTTTGATAGTTACAATATCTTTCATTTTACGGGGCATGTTACTAATAATTTAGCTGAACCCAAAAAGTCAGAATTAGCACTAGCAGGTGAAGACAAACTCACTCTAGATGAAATCGTCCAACAAAATCTAGCAAGTTACAATCTTATTACTCTCTCTGCCTGTGAAAACTTAAGTACTAGTAACTACACTACCAGTAGTGAATATGTGAGTTTAGCCAGTGGTTTAGTGAGTCACGGTGTCCCTCATGTAGTGAGTACTCTTTGGAGTGTAGAATCTTCAGCTAGTGCCTTAGTAATGATAGAGTTTTACCGGAGATTACAGCCTAATAAATCAGCAGTTACTGCCTTAGCTGAAGCAACACTATGGCTCAAAGAACTAACGGCTGGAGAACTGACAAAATGGTATGAAGATATCTTGAATAATCTCCATCCTGAAGAATTACGAATTCAAACTTATTTAGCGACACAACTATATAGAAATAGTAAGATGGCATCAGATAAAAATCTTTATAATCATCCTTACTACTGGGCAGCATTTACGATTACAGGTAAACCAAATTAATCCTTTGAAACTTAATCAAAATAATTCGTCAGTTGAGAAATAAAAAGAAAAAAGATAATCCCCATAAATTTAGGGGATTTTATAAAGCATATTGTTTCACAGTATGTCGCTAATCTAACTCCCTACGTCCTTCCAATGCCCTTGCTAGGGTCAATTCGTCGGCGTACTCCAAATCACCACCTACAGGTAAACCAAAGGCAATCCGCGTCACCTTGGTAAATGGTTTCAGTAGCTGACCTATATATAGTGTTGTTGTCTCCCCTTCGACACTCGGACTAATTGCCAGAATCACTTCTTGAGGCTTTTGCTGATTCACCCGTCGCTGCAAAGCCAGTATAGTCAACTGTTCTGGCCCAATTCCATCAATTGGCGAAATCACCCCGCCCAAAACGTGATACTTGCCTTTATACTCGCGGGTTTTTTCCAGCGCAATCACATCGCGGGGATCTGCTACAACACAAATAGTTTTGTTGTCCCGATTGGCATTCCGGCAAATTTCACAAACAGGTTCAGCAGATAAGTGGAAGCAAACAGAACACAAACCGATCTGTTTTTTTGCCTCAATTAAAGCTTGTGCTAAAGCCTCTACTTCTGCTTCTGGACGCTTCAAAATATGCAAAGCCAGCCGTTGGGCAGATTTAGGGCCAACTCCCGGCAGACGTTGCAATTGCTCAATTAACCGTGCTAAAGGGCGTGCGTAAACCGTTGTCTTGTCTCCAGAATGTTTTTACCTTAACTATGATGACATTTTTAGGACAATATCGAAGGTAAATAGAAGCGGGCGAATACGGTTTACCTGGTGGTTTAATTTATTTAATCTATGTTTTTTCCGAAATCTAGCTCAAAAATCTATGGTTTTTCCAGAGCTTGGGTCAATATCTGGAGGTAGACATTTATTAGCTACGCCTACTGCGGGATTATTGCCAGACAAAATCCAAGGGGGTAACAAAGTATTAGTACAGCTAATTTTAACTGCTACCTTTTTTCCTCGATTTGATGTTGTCCTGAGTAAATCACCAAAATTTAGAATTGTATTAGCTCCAACTTTTTGCCACTTTATATCACCGGGTTGCTTACGCTCTACAATACCGTTATTAACACTGATGATTTGTCCGATATTTTGGCTCGATGCTGCAAACGCCTGCACCGCAGTTATATTTAAATTTTCACTCATCCACCACACAGAAATTGCAAGTATTAGGGTTAAAATCTTCAAAATATAGAATTTGTGTTGCATTATTAATCATCTCCTTTTTTAATTTCCAAACACTGTTTAACTTTCAAACATTGTTGTGCCATACTAATCCATCCATCCTCATCAGGATTGTACTCAATAGCATACGCAAGGCATTTTTCCCACTCTAAAACCGCTTTTTTCTTGTCATTCTGGCGTTCCCTGATTTGTGCTATCAGACAGTAAGCAGGTGCGCGATCCCTTGTCAAGTTAATAGCTTCTTGAAGGTTGTTTTCCGCATCTACGTAGCGTTTTTGCTCCAGTCGTGCCCAACCTAAATTTTTGAGCAGACCATACTGTAACTCCTTGTCTTGATTGTCTTTTGTTCGTAGTTGAGCTTCTTTAAGCAAGGCAATAGCTGCGGGATATTTTTTGTCCAGAATATACAAGCGAGCTAGGTTGTTGTATCCTTTTCCGAAATCGCCCTGTACAGCAATTTGATATTCAGTGCGGGCACGATCAAAATCTTGTAGTCTTTCGTAAAGTTGTCCTAATCTGTGGTGAGTTTTCAGATCGTCTGGGTTAAGCTTGATTGCCCTACTGTAGTTTGACTGGGCGCTGGCTAATCGATTTGCCTTATAGTCTTGCTCTCCTTGGTTGTAGTAAAAAGTAGCAATCTTCGGTAAAGAAAAACGAAAGCTAAAGAGACACAAAAACAGCAGTAACGCAAAACCAAACTTAACCTCATTCTGGAAATGTTTCGGAATATTGAGGCTGCTGAGAAGGCGCTCAATCGATTCCTGTCCAGTTTTTGTCAGTGCGCCCCCAGCAGCCAAAAGAGTTAACACGCTCTGAGTTGTGATTGTAAAGGCTCCTAGCGTATCTGGTACACCAGTTAAAAAGCGTGAGGAAATATCAACCACCAAGCTGAGGCTAGCTGTGAGCAATGTCACACTCCCAGCACTCCACAGCCAATCAAATTTGTCCCATCGGTTTGTAGGAGGTTCCAGAAACCACCACCAAGCTTCTGCGGGTGGATGCACAATAGCACGCCAGTCAGCTAGTTTAACCAGCTTTGTAATCAACTCGCCTTGTTTTTTTAAGCGCTCATCTAGTGAGATGACCATCATCAGACTTTGTTTATCAGTTTGAGTTTTAGCAGTCCGTGCTGCATAAACTTCATCCCTTGCTATCAGAACATCCATAACTTGTTGTGGTAATGGATGTGTCGTCACTGCTGCTTCGAGTGCTGTGAGCGTTATATGATATTGTTTAACAGCACTAACTAAGTCAGAGACGGTCATTTCTGCGCTCCTATTTATCTGGCAATCTTTATTATTTATATATACAGTGAACAAATATGAATTTATGCACAAGTCCCAATAAAAGAAAAACGCCTCCCTTTGGAAAGCACTGTTTATCTTTACAATTACAATTCAAACTAAAAAGCGCCCTCCTTTTCAGGAGAGCGCTTTTTGATTTAGCTAAACTTCAGAATTAACCGTTGATAGCAGGAGCGGTAAGAGCTACAGGAGCAAGATCCCCAGCAGCCAAATCTAGAGGGAAGTTGTGAGCATTGCGCTCGTGCATTACTTCCATACCCAG